>ONWI01000164.1 GCA_900321515.1 uncultured Eubacteriales bacterium
CCTCAGAATGTGAAATACGTCGCGCGGGAGCTTGCGAAGTATATGAAAATCGACGAGCAGACGCTTGTGTTTCATACAAGGGAGAATACAGAGAGAATTTTCGGAATAAAGAGATGAAAAAATGTCAAAAGTCAAGCTATTGGATAAACACACAGCCGAGCTGATTGCAGCCGGGGAAGTGGTGGAACGCCCTTCCTCCGTGGTCAAGGAGCTGGTGGAAAACTGTATAGATGCGGGAGCAAATGTTATCACGGTCGAGATAAAACACGGAGGTTCGTCATATATCCGCGTCACCGACAACGGCGAGGGTATTTCGTCCGAAGACGTGCCGACGGCGTTTCTTCGCCACGCGACCAGCAAAATACGCGTCGGAACTGACCTGGACAGCATTTCTACGCTCGGCTTCCGCGGCGAGGCGCTTGCCTCCATCTGCGCGGTTTCCAAGATGGAACTCATCACCCGCACCGCCGAAAGCGAATGCGGCGTGCATTATGTTATCGAGGGCAGCGACGAGGTGGTCAATGAGGAAATCGGATGCGCCGTCGGTACTACCATCATCGTGCGCGAGATGTTCTACAACACCCCCGCACGAAGGAAATTCCTCAAATCCGACAAGACCGAGGGCAACGCCATTGCCGCCGTTATAGACAGGGTTGCCCTTTCTCACCCGGAAATTTCCTTCCGCTTTGTCAGGGAAGGCAAGGAGGCGTTGCTCACTCCCGGAGACGGCAAGCTGCGTTCGGCGATTCACGCGGTCTACGGGAGGGAATTTACCTCGGGGCTGATTCCGGTAAAATACGGCTACAATAACGTGAGCGTGGAGGGTTTTGTCTCCAAGCCGGTCAATTCACGCCCGAACCGCGCCATGCAGATATTTTTTATCAACGGACGCTATGTCCGCAGCAACACCATGCAGCGCGCTCTGGAAGAGGCGTGCAAAGGCGCTGTGATGATCGGCAAATATCCGGCGTGTGTGCTTGGAATCAGCCTGGACTGCTCTGCCGTCGATGTCAACGTACATCCGGCAAAGCTGGAGGTTCGTTTTACGGACGAAAGACCGGTTTACGAAGCGGTGTACTTCGCCGTCAAATCCTCTCTTGCGGAGTTTGACGCGCCGCGTGACGTGGAGCTTCCGCCCGTCCGCAGGGTCAGCACTTCGCCCAATATGCACGAATACAGCGGCGTACAGATAGATTTAAACCAAACCGTGCGCTCGGAGGCTATAAGAAACCGGGCTGAACATGCTCAGGCGCAGAGTGCCCAAAGTCAAAGATTCCCACCGTCGGCACCAATTCCTGCCGAAGCAGGAGACAAGCTGATTGTCAGCGATCCCGGCGCGGCGTTTTCGGCACAGGACGCCGGCTTTATTCCACCTGTGCCGCCGACCTACGAACAGGCAGTCCGCGCGGCTGAGCCTGAGATACACGGCACGCTTCCTCCCGAAAAAAGCGAATATCCCCTGCCTGTCGAAATGCCTCCCGATGAGCCGGAGCATACCGGACAGACTTCTCCGGAAAACATAGAGGAAATACAAAAAGCCGACAGCTTCATTATGCCGCAGTATAATATTGTCGGGGAGATATTCAACACATATATCCTTGTTGAATCGGGCGGCGAGCTTATTCTTATTGACAAACACGCGGCGCACGAGCGCCTTATTTATGAAAGGCTTCTTAAGCAGAAGGAGAATCCCGACAGTCAGATGCTTCTTTCACCGATTCCGATAACCCTTGACAAGAATCAGTATGACGCTGTTACGCAGAGCTTTGAGCTGCTTGCAAGCGCGGGTTTTGAGGTGGAGGATTTCGGAATGGGAACCGTGCTGCTCCGAAGCGTGCCGACCATTCTTTCGGGGGACGACGCGGAAGGCGCCTTCCTTGAAATAGCCGGGCAGCTCCGCGCGGGTCAGAGTTCAGTCACCACTGAACGTATCGATTGGATATATCACACCATTGCCTGCAAGAGCGCGGTCAAGGGCGGCGACAGAAATCTTCCCGGCGAGCTTGCGGAGCTGGTGCTTACTCTTATCAATAACCCCGATGTGCGGTACTGTCCCCACGGCAGACCGATATTCGTATCTCTCAAACAGCGTGAGATAGAGAAATATTTCGGGAGGATACAGTCATGAGCGGAGGGGTGAAGGTCGCCGCCGTTGTGGGAGCGACCGCTTCGGGCAAGACCGCGCTCGCCGTTGAACTTGCTGGGCGGCTCGGCGGAGAGGTGATTTCCGCCGACTCCATGCAGATTTACAGGGGACTTTCCATCGCCACGGCAAAGCCTACTTCGGAGGAAATGAAAGGAATCCCTCATCACCTCATCGACTTTGTGCCGCTGGACGGGGAATTTTCCGTCGCGCGGTTCTGCGAACTTGGGCATGAGGCGATTGCGGATATTTCCTCCTGCGGAAAGCTCCCGATCGTCTGCGGCGGTACGGGGCTGTATGTCGATTCACTGCTCAATAACATCATCTTCGCGGACATTCCCTCAGATGAGGCGCTGCGCGACAGGCTGAATTCGGAATTTGACGGGATCGGCGGCGAAGCGCTTCTGGAAAGGCTGAGGGAGATTGATCCTGAGACTGCCAAAAGGCTCAGCCCCGCGGACAAGAAGCGAATTGTTCGGGGGTTGGAGGTATATGAACTGAGCGGCGTCACCCTTTCGGAATTTAACCGCCGTTCACGCGGATTCCCCGACCGTTATCAGAGCGTAATCATCGGCATAGGCTACCGTGACAGGCAGAAGCTCTACGACCGGATAAACCGGCGAGTGGATTTGATGATGATAGCCGGACTTCCTGACGAGGTGAGAAAGTTCTATGCTGAAAACGCGGGAAGGACCGTCATTCAGGCTATTGGCTGCAAGGAACTGCTGCCGTACCTGCGCGGAGAACAGTCTCTCGATGAAGCCGTGGAAAAATTAAAGATGGAAACCCGAAGATTTGCAAAACGACAGTTGACATGGTTCAGACGAAATGATAAAATAATATGGATATACGCCGACGAGTGCGGTTCATTTGAAGAGCTTGCGACGCTTGCAGAGAATAATATCAGGTCTGTACTCGGCATTTAGAACCTGTCTGGCGTATGTTCACGCAAGCCATGCCTGTCCGATGAGGTGTTTGCGGAAGTCCGGCTTCATAGGGCGGCGCAGACACGATAATGTGCCGATATTACGGACAGGTTGTCAGAAAAATTACCACGAATATCAACGAAAAACTGATTGAGTCGGTTCACTCCGTGCCCAGCAACGTATTTTCGCGCGGCGGAAGCGACGGCAATGCCTTTAATCAGCGTTTCATTAAGATAACATGTGAAAGGGGATTTGTTAATGGCACGGGATAAACGCGGCACGCACGGAAAGACAAATGGCGGCGCTTCACGCAGAGATTCGCTTGCGGGAAGCGAAACCGTCATTTCCGACGGGAAGAGCTACAAACAATTCATGGTTGGCGACAGGCTGGAATCACGCAGTGCGCGCAATCCCAGGCCTTCGTCATTTACGGCTTCGGATTATTCCGATTACTTAGCCGGTTTCGACGGATCAGGGAAAAGCGCGGCGAGATCGAAAAAATCCCATAATAAGGTTTCATCCAGAGACAGATTCAGAAACCGCGGCAGAGCTAATAACGCGTTTGACTCCGCGCCGCCCGGCAGTCCGATAAAAGACGTTGCTAAAAAATATCTGCCCATGCTCAGAGTCAGACTGACGGCCTCCGTAGTCTCAGCTATAATATTCGGGCTGATGGCATATCATATCTATATGAGCATTTACGTCGATTATACCACCGAAAAGGTCACGGTATCCCCTTATCTCGAGACAATCGACGTCGAGGGAGTGGCAATACGCGACGAGCGAATTATAGATGGTACGCTCAGCAAGTCCGCGGTCAAGGCGGTACAGAACGGCGAAAAGGTATCAAAGGGCGATCCGATAATAAACATATTTTCTTCCGTATCCGAAGCGGCTGCCTATGAACGTGTGACGGAAATCGACAGGGAGATAGAGCGGCTGAAGAACATGGCGACTGCTCCTGATGACAGTGCCAACACAGTTGCGATCATCAGCAAGCAGCTCGACAATAAAATGGTAAATCTGAACGCTGCCGCGCATCAGAGAAAAATGTCCGAAGTAGCCAGTCTCAAGGAAGAAATAAGCTATCTGCTGAACAAGCGTATGGTTGCTATGGGATTGGTCGGCGATTACAACGACCGGATAGATCAGCTCACCAAGGAAAGGGAAGAGCTGAATCAGAAATATTTCAAAAATCCCGAAAGCATATCCGCTCCCGATTCGGGATATTTTGCCGATAGCTGCGACGGATACGAAACGCTTCTCAACACATCCATGGTGGAAGATCTCACGGTTGATAAACTCGATAAGATAATGAAAAAAAAGGTCAGTCCTCCGGAAAAGGCAATCGGCAAGTTAGTCGGGAGTTTCAGCTGGTATCTTGCCTGTCCGATTTCGGCAATAGATTCGGACTTCCTTGTTGAAAATTCAATCTATAAGCTCTATCTGCCGTATTCCGAGGAGCAAAGTATCAGCGCCGTGCTTGAAAGAATCAATAAGCAGGACGGTCAGGATAAATTTCTTGCGATTTTCAGGTGCAGTTCGCTTGCTTCGGAACTATGCACAGTGCGCGTTCAGCCGGTAAAGATAGAAAAGTGCATCTATGAGGGTTACGCCATTCAGAAGAGCGCACTTCACGCCGGAGTAAAGGATGTCACGGTAAAAAATCCTCATCCCGACGATGATTTTCCAAAGGCTCATCTTGTATATGTTTCCAAGACAACATATCCCAGCGTTTATGTCATCGTTGCAGGTCAGATAAAGGAGAAGGAGGTCAGCATAATCTACGGCACCGATAAGCTGGTGATATGCTCGCCGAAACACGGCGATGATTATCTTTCCATCGGTGACACTGTAGTTATTGCCGAAAGGGGGTTGTATGATGGAAAACTTGTCCGTTAATTCCTCGAGCTCTCCGGAGCTTCAGGCGAGATTTCATGACGTCGGGGAAAATCTTAAATCCATACGCTTTAACATAGCCGAGGCGGCGGCGCGTTCCGGACGGAGTGCGGAAGACATAATTCTCATGGCTGTCACCAAGACGGTACCGGTTGAAGTGATAAATCACGCGCTTTCACTGGGCGTTGACTATATCGGCGAAAACCGTGTGCAGGAGCTCAATTCAAAATACGACAGCCTTGTCCGCGACGGAAAGCACATTCACCTTATCGGTCATTTGCAGACAAACAAGGTCAAGCAGATTGTCGGCAGGGTAGAGATGATTCAATCGGTCGATTCGGTTAAGGTGGCTCAGGCAATAGCGTCAAGGAGCCGTGAACTCGGACTGGTTACTGATGTACTCGTCGAGGTAAATATAGGCAATGAAGAGAGCAAATCAGGCGTTTCGCCCGATGCAGCCTACGAATTGATATGTCAGATAAGCGAATTTGATGGTATAAATGTACAAGGATTGATGGCAATTCCACCTGCGGATTGCGAAATTGCACAAACTATCAAGTATTTTGATGAAATATACAAACTGTTTATTGACATTGGCTCGAAAAACACACATAATAATAGTTATACAATGAAACATCTGTCGATGGGAATGTCGTCTGACTATGCAGAGGCGGTAATGCACGGTTCCACAATGGTCAGAGTGGGCACGGCGCTTTTCGGCAGAAGAAATTACAGTAAATAATCATATTGGAGGAATTTAAAAATGGCATGGATCAAAAAAAGAAAGAGAAATCTTGAAGTAGACGACATGGATGAAGATGAGTACGACGATTATGAGGACTACGAGGACGAGCAGGACGAAGACGAAGAGGAAGAAGCTCCTGTAGCCGAGCCGGCTCCCCGCAGCGCTACCGCAAGGAGACAGACCTACGCCTCCGCTTCCAAATCGGAAACAGCAAATACACGTCCGCTCTATAACAACGGCGAACCCAAGTCGGTTATAGACATACGCACCCCCGAAACCCGCGAGGAGGCATACGAGATAGCCGACTGTCTGCTCAAGGGACACTCAGTGACTATTAACCTCGAGGTTATCAACCGTGAGCTTGCATGCAGAATACTCGATTTCCTCGGCGGCGTTACATACGCCTGCGGCGGAGATCTTACCATGATCACCAAGACGACATATATGGTCACGCCGGGCGATGTTGGCGTAAACAGGCAGGGCTTCCTTGCTGACACCGAAAACAACGACGCGTACTTCGGCTGATAAGTGAGCGGCAGTTATTCAAACGATGCCGGCGGCTTGTCCGCCGCGGATAAGCATATTACCGACAGCAGGTATTTTACTGCGATGCTCATGGACGCTGCGGAACTCTGCGAACGGCGCAGTCATCCGGCCTTTACCGGTTTTCTCACCGAAGCCGAGCAGACCGCCGCCGAGTCAGTGATGAAGCACATGCGTGCAAATTACCTGCTGTGGGGCGGCTTTGAAGACGCCGAGCGACGGATGCTGGGCGTTTTTCCGCCATATGACGAACCTGACGCGGAGCTTTTTCCGATAGACGGTGTTACGGCTGTTTTTCGCGCCGCCGACAGTGTGGAGCACCGCAGCGTGCTCGGTACTCTGATGGCGCAGGGGATAGAGCGCGCCTGTGTCGGGGACATACTGACAGAGAGCGGACGCTGTGTGTTTTTTTGCCGCAGCACAGTTACCCGCGCGCTGTTATCCGATGTGAGCAAGATAGGCGGAGTGGGCGTCAGGCTCTCCCAGGGATATACCGTGCCGCTGCCGGCTGCGCACAGCTTCAGGGATATTTCCGCAACAATCGCGTCCGCGCGCCTGGATTGCGTAACCGCCGCTCTCGCGGGCGTAGGACGCGGCAGGGCGGAGGAGCTTATCTCCGCGGGCGAGGTAATGATTAATTCCGTGATATGCAAAAAGGTCTCGCAGACCGTAAATGAGGGCGATAAGCTCACTGTCCGAGGTACGGGCAAATTTATTATTGACGATTTAGGGAATGTTACTCGTAAGGGAAGACTGATACTGTCTGCCCGAAAATATGTATAAGGAGGACGGCACATTGCTTACCCTTAACGAAATAAGAA
>ONWI01000165.1 GCA_900321515.1 uncultured Eubacteriales bacterium
CGAACACGGAAGTTAAGCTCACTTGTGCCGAAGATACTTGATTGGTGACGATCCGGGAAAATAGGTAGACGCTGACATCAAGCCAACCTGCCCAATAGGGCGGTTGGCTTTTTTTGCAATAATACCATTGACATATTGTCCGATAGTTTATATAATTATATTAGAAGTCGGGTATGGCTTTATATTCTTAATATCTTGTAAAGGGAGTTGTGCATTATGAAATCGACAAAAAAGGCAATTGCTTTCCTGATGGCAGTACTGATGACGCTTGCTTTAGTCAGCTGCGGCGGAGACGAGAATAATGAAGAGGAAGAAGTCATAAAAACCGTAGCTGATGATACTTCTGTTTTGGGCATGAGCTTTACTTCCCCAGAGGGATATGAGACAGTTGAAAGATCGGTTGAAAAAACTGTCGACGGCAAGCTCATTTCAAAGACTATTATGTATAGTCTCCCTGACAGCTGCACTCTTTCCTTCGTTTTCTCTGATGCCGAGGGTCACAAGCTTGATGACGAGTTGGGCGAAATGAAGGTAGAAAGAAAAGAATACAACGGTACTGAAATCATCCTGTATAAGTCCAGCAAAAAAACCTTCATGGCTTTTTATCAGGACGGAGAAAATGTTTATGGCATTCAGTACAGGGCGTCAAATGAAGAAACAATAGATGATGAATTTGATAAAATCCTTCAGGGAGTCAAGTTTAACGATAATACAGAAACTACACTGAACGATATTACTCTTGACGACATCGAATATAATATTGAGCTGGATGTACCTTTGTATTCCGAAAGTACCAATTTGAAAGAAAAACCGGATGGCACTCTGGTAAGGAAGAGCTTTGTATGGAAATTCGCCAACGATTCCGAAAAGAAGATCGATTACCGTTTCGGTATTGAACAGAACAAGAATACCAAGCTGGAGGATATGCTTAAGGAAGATAAGAAATATGATGAGAAGAAGTTAGGTGAAGAAACCTATACTTTTGAAAAGGGCGAAAAGAAAACCGACAAGTACGATCATTATAATTATTATATCCAGCACGGTGAAGATGTTTATGTGGTACAGAACAAAGGCACCAGCAGCGGATGGTTTGTGAGCCGTTCGGAAGAATCCGTGAAGGCATTTAAGACATTCATTAATTCGGTTAAATTCAAATAATCATTAAAACTGAACCTGCTGTTTGATTCTCTGATCAGAATACAGCAGGTTCAGTTTTTTGTTTCAATAGATAAAGCCGCCTGTAGTCAGAAAACCGTATTTGGCGTAGAAATCGTGCATTGATGGCATACACATCAAATAAACATCCCTGTCGGCGCATCTGTCGAGCAGGGCGTTTACCACCTTTCCGGCGTATCCTTTCCCGCGTTGCTCCGGAACGCATGCGCATATGGTAAGCAGCGCAGTGCCGGGGGAGAGATGCACAGCTCCGCACGCCGCCGGCATTCCGTCTGCGCGGACTATCGCCGAAAGCACGGTTTTTGCTTTCTTGCGATAGATCATATCGCTGTAGAAATCGTCAAAACGGGGAACCTCAAAGCCTGTGCCGGCGCATTCCTCCATAACGGCGTAAATGTCGGAGATTTCGGGGTTTATTTCAGCGTCGGAAGCAGACACCACATTCTTTCTCCTGGCAAGCCGCATAACAATGCCGTTGGCGGTTTCGCCTTCGCGAGCCGGACGGAGCGCTCCGGTGTATCCCATATTTGCCTGAATGAAGCAGTCAAGCTCCTCCTCGTCGTATTTTCCCTTGGCGCAGACCGTCATTGCGGTGTCCAGCCGTGAAATAACGGCTGTGATGGCTCCGTTATCGCAGTCCCCCTGATATTGTACCCAAAAAAGGGCAAAAGGCTTGTCTGTGCCGTAAGCCAGCATTGCCGCCAGAATACGGCAGCCGAAGGGATCGCCGAGGCAGTATTCCTTAGCAGCATCAAAGCTGCTCTGATCTATCATTTTTATCATAGGAGCGCCTACTTTCTATTGATTGTTTTTCACTGCATATATTACTGATTGTTGAATAATCGGTATAAAATACAATATGGATAATACAATTTGTAATTCTTGAAAATAAAATTACAATATATAATAATTCAGAAAATCCGCAATCGCGTCGCTGTCATTGTCGCCTATAACCATATCCGCGTGTTTTTTCACCTCGTCCACGGCATTGGCCATGGCTATTCCCACACCGCAGATGTCGAGCATCTCGATATCCACGAAATCGTCGCCGAAAGACGCCATATTCTCAACCGGAATGCCGGTGCTGCTTGCAACATGGCGCAGTGCGTTCCCTTTGGAAACGCCGGATTTGGAAAATTTAAACCAGTCGCAGTCTGAAAAAGCAAGCCACGAGCAATTTTCCACCAGCGCGGACGTTTTCTCGGCAAATTCGACATCTGTTCCCTCAATGCATATTTTGAAGCTGCTGCGGGAGAATACGGAGAAATCGGTAAATTCAATTCCCGGTTCGTTAAAGAAACTGATATAGCGGTTTGCATAGGTAACGTCGGCGCAGTCCACCGTAATCCCGCGATTTTCGGATAATCCGGCGCCTATGATGGCGGCGGTCTCGGAATCAGTGAAGCCGCACTGATAGATGATCCTGCCATTAAGCCGCACAAGAGTGCCGCTGTTGGATATAAGCAGATCAGGCTGAATTACTTCGGCAAATCTTGCGCAGGTGGATTCGCTCCGGGCTGTCGCAATACCAATCATAATTCCTTTGGCGCGGCATCCGGCAATCGCGGCTAAATTTCTCTCCGAAATGTGCTTCCGGCTGTCGAGCAATGTGCCATCCAGGTCAAAGAGCAGCAGACGGATATTTCTTTCAGTGGTCGAATTATTCATTTTGCGCTTGATAATTACTTGCTGACAGCGGCTTTTTCGGCAAGTGAATACACAAGTTCACATACCGCGTTGAGGTCGTTCTCGGATATTACCCCGCATGGTGAATGCAGATATCTGCATGGCAGCGAGATAGCAGCCGTCCTTATGCCGCCGCGGGTGTTGTGAATGGTTCCGGAGTCGTTGCCGCCGGTCACACCCTTCTTGAACTGCCATTTGATGCCGCGCTCATTGGCTATTCTCTGAACCAGTTTTAAAAGTCCCCTGTCATAAATTGTGGTTCTGTCCATGAATGAAATGACCGCGCCCCCGCCGACTCTGCAAACCTTGCTGCATTCGTCTACTCCAGGAATGTCGGCCGCGGTGGTTGACTCCACCACTATCGCCATATCAGGCGCCAGGCTGAACGCGGCGCATTTGGCTCCCCTCAGACCGACTTCCTCCATGGTGGAGAAGACAAAATACATATCGCTTCCGAGATCGCGCTTGATTATCTCCATTAGCACAGCGCAGCCCGCCCGGTCATCGAGAGCTTTGCCCTTGAGCAGACCGTCGCCGAATTCGCCGAAATCCGTGTCGAACACAGCATAATCACCGGGGCATATGTTCTGACGTGCCTCATCACCGGTGAGTGCGCCGATGTCGATGTACATATCCTTGATTTCGGGAGCTTTGGCATTTTCATTATCTTTCAGAAGATGAATCGGCTTGGCTCCAATGACTCCCGGCAGCTTTTCATCGCCGACGCGAACCGGAGTGCCGCAAAGTACGCGTGCGTCGATTCCGCCGACTGAGGCGAATTTCAGAAGTCCGTTTTCTTCAATGTCGGTAATAATAAGTCCGACCTCATCCATGTGAGCGCATATCATAAGCTTGTTTTCCGGTGTTGCCCTGCCCTTCTTGAACGCGATGATGGAACCGGTGCTGTTTACGCTTATCTCGTCGCAATAGGGTCTGATCTCTTTGATGATATATTCTCTTACCTCGTCCTCCACGCCTGAAACGCCGTGAAGCTCCGAGAGCTTTGCAAGTGTGTCACGCAGCATAATATCTGTCGCTCTCCCTTCTTCTGATCATTGACATATGCCGCCGCTTCTTATGTACGCGGCAAGCAGCTGTGCGGCATTCTCCACGTCGTTGCAGTCAACGGTCTCGACGGGAGTGTGCATGTTTCTTATGGCAACCGAGACAAGACCACAGGGAATACCTCCGGCTGTGACGGCGATATCGTCGGCGTTGGTTCCCGTCCTGCCACCGCACACGTCATATTGCCATTTAATCCCCTGTTCGTCGGCGACAGAGGTAAGTTTTTTGGATATGGCTCGGCTCAGCACCGGCGAGAAGCCGATCATTGGACCTTCACCCATATTGCAGCACGCGTCCTCCGGACATCCGGGGTACTGACCGAATCCGGCGTCCACCACTATCGCCTGTGTGGGAGCAACGGTAAACGCGGCGCAGCCGGCGGCAAGATGTCCGACTTCCTCGCGGGTAGAGAGGAGTGCTGTAACATGACAGTCGAGTCTCGCGCATTTAGGCTCAAGCAGTTCAACTGTGCGTATTATCACGGCTGCGCCTGCGCGGTTGTCAAGCGCCTTGCCCGTGATTCTGCTGCCCAGCAAGGAAGCAGGTCTGCTCCTGAATGCTATACGGGTTCCGATAGGCACAAGCTCGCGTGCCTTGTCGGCCGGGTAGCCTATGTCAACTGCCATGTCCTTGAAATCCGGAACATTTGAAACATCCTCGCCGTGAGTGAGGTGGGGAGGACGGCAGCATATTACACCGTTAATCTTGCTCTTGCTCATGACGCAGACCTCACTGCCCATCATTACCCTGCGATCTACCCCTCCGCAGCGGGCAACATGCAGAAATCCGTCATTATCTATGTCAGTGACAACCAGACCAATTTCGTCTATGTGAGCGTCGATGAGAATATGATTGTCGGAATTAGGATCTCCAAGCTCCGCCATCACATTGCCCAGAGAATCGCGTACTACGGGTGTGAAATCAGATAGAAGTTCCATTGCCAGCCTGGCGGCGGAACCTTCCGCTCCGGAGGGACCGTTAGCGTTGGAAAGTCCCAGTATTATGTCTTTTACAGCCATTGTATATTCTCCTTGTATTATCTATTTTTTAGATTGTAAAAATTGGAAATGTCAGAAATTCGGGGCTTGCGCATTTTAAGCCTGAGCTTTTTTCTCCAGCCGGGAGGGACGGATTTGGATTTTACGATTTCTGTATTCGCCTGACCTCGTTTTATTTTCCGGTGCGTTTCGCTCGCTCGGCTCCGCCGAGCTTGTGGGGCGCTGCCCCACCGCCCCGCA
>ONWI01000272.1 GCA_900321515.1 uncultured Eubacteriales bacterium
ATCTCTTTCCGCCATATTTTGCCAAAATCCTCGTTAATACACAAAGTATTGCCTGCGGTTTTGGCTGCCTTGGCGAAAAATCTGACTTCGCCATCCGCACACGTGGAGATACGTCAGCAGGCTCTAAAACAAAAAACCACATGTCAGACTCGCGTAATAGCATGTCAGACATGTGGTTTTTTACCGGATTGGAATTTACACCAAAGTGAGATTGAATGATTGACCGTCTAAGAAACTGTTGATATCTTCAATAACTTCATTTCTGGCTGTATCGTTGAGAATCTCGTGACGGTTGTCGCCGTAGAGCTTCATTGTGACATCCGCGCCGCGCTTTTTGAGCAGCTTGTAGACCTTCTTTACTCCGTCGCCATGTGAGCCTACAGGATCGTCCGCTCCCGAAACAAGCAGAATCGGCAGTGTCTTGCTTATCTTTTTGAACCACTTTTTCTTGTTCACTTCATCATTAATCTTGACAAGATCGTGCAGTGCGCTCACAGTGAAATGATAATTGCAGAATTTATCCGCATTGTAAACGCGGCGTACTTCCGGATTCTTTGAAAGCCAGTCGCCGTTGCTGCCGTCACCCAGCCCCTTGTTGTACTCGCCGAAAGCGAGATTTTCAATAAGGGGAGAAATGTGCCGTTTGCCACGGAAGAATTTGATGGTATTTATCATGCCGATCGCGGGTTTGGTTGCCGCCATTGGACCGCCGGTTCCCATTACGATCAGCTTATCCATGAGATCCGGATATTTCACGGCAGCGTTCCTCACGACGAATGAACCCATGCTGTGCCCCATCAGATAATAGGGCAGTCCGGGATATTCTTCCTTAATGATCTTTGAGACGGCGTAAACGTCGTCGGTGAGCTTCTGCCAGCCCTTCTTTTTGGCGATGAAGCCAAGTTCGCTGTCGTCAACCGCGGTTTTTCCGTGACCTAAATTGTCATAAGCAACTACCACATAACCGCGTTCAGCCATTTCTCTGAAAAACGCGTCGTAGCGTCCTATATGCTCGGTCATACCGTGGACGACGTGGAATATACCCTTCGGCTCGCCCTCCGGAATGTACATCTTCCCTTTCAACTGATGAATGCCGTCGGTTGAAGGAAATTCTCTGTCTATTATCTTAATCTCCATAATTCATACACCTCTGCATGTGGAAACCGCCGCGTGCCATCCGCTCAGCAGCTTCTCACGGTCATTTTCATCCATTTTCGGCTCAAATACCGCGTTGACCTTCGCGCCGTCCGCTGACGGAGTGTCGCCGAACAAGCCCGCCGCCATTCCGGCGAGATATGCAGCTCCCGCAGCCGTCGCTTCCTTCTGTGACGGACGGACAACTGTGACGTCCGAAATATCTGACTGGAACTGCATGAGGAAATTGTTAGCCGACGCGCCTCCGTCAACTTTGAGGCTGTGTATCTTCTCACCCATGTCCTCGCACATAGCCCTTATCACGTCCTCCGACTGGAAGGCGATGGATTCGAGCGCCGCGCGGATTATGTGATCGCGGTTGGCTCCGCGCGTGATTCCTGTGATAACGCCCCTCGCGTGCATGTCCCAGTAGGGAGCGCCGAGACCCGTGAAAGCGGGCACGATGTACACTCCGCCGTTGTCGGCGACCTTTCGGGCAAAATATTCGCTGTCGGACGAATCGTGAATTATCCTGAGCTCGTCTCGCAGCCATTGAATGACCGCTCCGCCCGTGAATACGCTGCCTTCAAGGGCATATTCCACAGGCTTGCCCTTCGGCGTCGCAGCAATGGTCGTGACAAGCCCGCACTTGCTGAATACAGGCTTTACGCCGGTATTTGCCAGAAGGAAGCATCCCGTGCCGTATGTGATCTTAAGGTCGCCCTCATTGACGCATCCCTGACCGAAGAGCGCCGCCTGCTGGTCACCGGCAATGCCGCAGATCGGCACCTTTGCCCCCATCATACGCACATATCCGTAGACCTCGCTGCTGCTCCGTACCTCCGGAAGCATGCTCATCGGCACATCGAATATTCTGCACAGTTGCTCGTCCCATTGAAGCGTATTTATGTTGTAAAGCATCGTGCGGGAGGCGTTTGTGCGGTCGGTGACGTGAACCGCTCCTTCTGTGAGCTTCCAGAGAAGCCATGTGTCTACCGTGCCGAAGAGAAGTTCTCCCCTCTCCGCCTTTTCCCGCGCTCCTTCCACATTGTCGAGAATCCACTTGATCTTGGTTGCGCTGAAATACGCGTCGATTTTCAGTCCTGTCGCCTTGCTGATATATTCTCCGCAGCCAATTTTTTCAAGTTCCTCGCAGATCGAGGATGTGCGTCTGCACTGCCAGACAATAGCGTTGTAAACCGGTTTGCCCGTCGCTTTCTCCCAAACGATTGTGGTTTCGCGCTGATTGGTAATTCCAATGCCGGCAATTTCCTCCGGGTCAATGCCGCTCTTCGCCACGCACTCTATCATAGACGCGTACTGAGTGGCATAGATTTCCATGGGGTCATGCTCCACCCAGCCCGGATGAGGGTATATCTGATTGAATTCCTGCTGGGCTGTGATAATCTTGTTCATCTCTTTGTCAAAGAGTATCGTCCTTGCACTGGTAGTGCCTTCGTCAAGTGCAAGCAAATATTTTTTTTCGGGATTATCCATAACAATCAAGCCTCCGTATTCTTGTTATAATAATATTCTATCACACTTCCCGAAAATAATCAATATTTAATATATTTTTTTATAATTTTGTTGTAATTATATGAATATTCAACACAACTACAATTCTCTGATAGTCACAGCGAAAACGCCTGTATTCCCAAAATTCAAGGAATACAGGCGTTTTTTGAATCAGAATTCATCAACGTCATTTAAAAACTGCTTAACCCATGTTGCCGAGACCGTATTTACCGGAAGTCCTTCACGGACAACGGCGTATTCACGTTGGGAGTATTGATAGAACCGTATTTTCTCCGGCTTGTACTTGGAAGAATCAAAGAATGACAGGGTTATCGTGAGATATGGCTTGCCAGTCGGTTGTTTGACGTTCCATCGAATAATCGAGCTGCCGTTAAGCTGCTTCATCAGCTTGACGAATGCCGAATAGTTTTTTTCTTCGCCGTTCTTGGAAACTGAATATTTATAAAGCACATCCGTTTCGGCGACAGCGTTTTTGTTCTCCTCCCGGTTCACGGCAATGTCGCAATTCACGCCTCCGCCGGAAATCTTCACTCCACCGATCGCTTCCAGTGTGGCGGATATGGCATTGATGGAATATATATTCTCCGGCGTAAGCTGATGAAGTATCGACAGTGAATTTGTATTAAGCTCATATATTATATCGTGATCTTTGAGAATCACATACATCTTTTCATTGTCGGGCCTGCTGCAATACATTACGCAGTCCAATCCGCCACGCCTGAATGATACTGTAAGGTACGGCGACGACAGACCGTATGACTTCAACTGCTTTGAGGTCGGTTTCAGCACCGCCACATCGTCAGCCATGAGGTATTGCAAGTCGTAGACCAGCATGGACGCCGCCGACGCCTTGACCGGCCAGTTGACAGGCGATGTCACCTTGTATTCATAGCCGTAGAACGGGCTGCTCATGTTGGCTGTCGTATTGGGCTTGATTGTCAATTCCCTTTTGAACTGCTCGCCGCTCAGAGTGATTTCTCCGATTTTGATGGCATTCTTTTTCTTTCCGTCCTGATCGGTGTCGAAGTCGCTGAATATATCGTCGCTCAGATAATAGCTGTCTCCCATGAAGAATGCGCTGTCCAGGGTACAGACATATATATTGCTGTCTCCGCTGACGGAAAGATAATATACGTCGTCTTCGTATCCGGGAGTCTTTTTTCCCGCTTTGAAAGTATAGGACTTCCCGTTTTTAAAGACCGCCTTCACCGTGAGCGACGGTTTGTCAAAACCGTAATTCCTCGGGCTGTAGTCCTTATCATGTGTATCCGCGACAATGTCCTGATAAATCATCTGAACCGAGCCGTACCACACCGTCTCCATGAATTTTGAATTGACGGAATAGCCTTTTAGTTCCTTGAACGCGACACTTCCGCTCTTTTTATCGAGATAAGCCGTGTACTTTGCCTTGGAATTTGAAAATGTGACAGTCTTGAGATCGTCGGTTGAGTAATTCAGCAGCACGCCGGTCTTTCTGCCGGAATGCACGTCGCTCTCGGTGACGCTTTGACCGTGGTCGTGATTTTCGGTATCCTCAGTCCCGACGGACGTCAGAAACCAGAAAAGCGCTCCGACCGCTAATGTAGCTGCCATCAGCAAAAGCAGGTTGCGTTTTTTCCTGTTCACAGTCTGCGCCTCCTGATGTACACAACCAGACCGCAAAGGAGTACTGTCAGCGGAATGGCATATCCGAATATCGTGCTGATGACCGAAAGGGTATTCATGTCCACCGAGAAATCCACCGCGTTGAGGGATTTTGGCTCAATATCAATGTTTCCGGTGTCAATTCCGCTCCGCTGATTGAATACGCTCAGCAGCAGGCTGAGATTTCCGTAAATATCGGTGGTGAGCAGTTCCGAGGCATAAAGGCTGTCGGGAGCAACGATGATATCCGTGCGCACCTTGCCTCCGTCCATCTTGTCGCGGTAGGTGGTCGAACCTGCCATTATTACACGGGTCGCCTTGTCATCCTCAGTGTATTTTGATCTGTCAAATTGTTTTGAGCTGTCGCAGACAAAGCCATCCTCCGACGAGGCAAGCACCTCCGTCACTTCGGTCGCGCCCCTTTCCTTATAGAGAATATCCAGCGCAACCGCGTTTATGACCGCGGGATAATTAAGTCGGTCAATCAGATCAAGAGTGTAGTCCGACTCCTTCATCTGCGCGGTGAACGCGCTCATCTGCTTTGAAATGGTGTTGTGGGAATCACCTTCATAGACAATATCCTGTGTGAGCGAAATACCGTACTCCGAGAGCAGCGAGTTGAGGTTCGGCATCTCCGGCATGAGAGACGAGGAAAACACCATCAGAGTGCGGGATTTTCCCCTGTCACTCAGATAATCGTCGAATCTGGCAGTCTGCGCCTTGCTCAGATCGGCGGTCGGCGCGGCAAGCATGACGACATCCGCGTCAGCGGGAAGTTCTTCGCGGCGGATATCCACCGTCTTTATCTCGTATCCGTTAAGCTCCAGAATCGAAATCAACTCGGAGCAGTTCGCGTCAACATTCAGTCCGTCAACGAAGGCGACAACCGGAGTCTTATCCAGCGTCACGGTTTTTATCAGCGACGTCATGTATGTCTCGGTGTAGGACTGCGCAACCGATGTGTTGCCTGTGGTGCTGTCGTATGATGAATAATCCGACGACAGTGACGGGAGCATTTCAAAGAACGACGTGATCCTTGTGCGCCTTGCCGATTTGACGACAATGTAGTAATAATCAAGTACGTCGCTGTATTCCGGGAACTGCGTAATATATGCCGGCGTTTTGCTGAGATCAACGTAATTGATGGATATATTATCGTTGAGCTGAGGGTATCGCTTGATGATTTCATGCGCCACGGGTATCTGACCGTAGGTGTCTGTGACAAGCACCCCCGACGTTGTACACTGTGCTTCGGTAGCCAGAATGTCAATCTCCACCCGTTCATCTATGCCTTTGATGAGCTTTTCCGTCTCAGCGGTAAGGGTATATCGTTTGTCGTCGGTCATATCCACGCTCATGAAGGAATATCTCTCTTTCATCTTCATGACCGCCATATTCAGCAGCACGATGAACACAAAGAATATTGCCGTCATCACGGTGGCAATGCTGCCGTGGCGGAACCGGGTGCTCGTGCGGATTAGACGCAGCGTCTGTTTTATTTTTTTGAGAACGCCTTTGGGTTCAGACTTTTTCCGGGAGGGCGCGCCCTTGGACTTATTTTTTGATTGATTGAAGATATCCAAATTTCATCACCTCATTTTCGCATAAGAAATCAGCTCCAGCGCCGCTTTTCCAGCACCCGCACGGTCAGGAATATAAACGAAGCGGCGATGCTGGCAAAGAAGATTATACTCGACATATCGAGTATTCCGCTTGTAAAGGGCTTGTACCGCCCCACAAATGAGATGTTGCGGGTAAGCGTGACAATTAATTCGTTGCTCGTGACAAGGGGAATAACGTCGAGTATAATAAATATGGTCGCGATCGAAAAAGACCCCATTCCGGCAACAAACTGACTCTCTGTCATTGAGGAAATGAACATGCCTATGCCGATGAACGCCGCGCCGAATAGAATTGCTCCGAAGATATTTCCGGTAATCAAAGCCCACGACGGAGTCGTAAAGAAACTGAACACAATCGCGTAAATCAGCGTGAACAGCGTGCAGCCGATGTAAATTGTGAGCGCCGAGAAGAATTTGCCGAGCACCAGCGGCGTGATATTGATGGGTGCGGTCAGGAGTATCTGATCTGTCTTGTACTTGCGCTCCTCACTGAAAAGCCGCATTGTCAGAAGCGGCAGCATGAGAAGCACTATGTTGAGCATGCCGTAATATATCTGAGGGAATTCCGACGACTGCCCCACCGACAGCACAGAATTGAAATACATCCCGCTGAAAAAAAGATAGATCGCGCAGAACAGATACCCTATCGGAGAGCGGAAGCACGCAAGCAGCTCCCTTTTGTAAATTGCTTTCATATTTTTATATTATTCTCCTTTGCCTGAATAGTTCTTATCCACTAGCGACATGAATATATCCTCGAGCGAATATTCTCTCTGCCTCATCTCGACAATCGGCAGCTTTCTGGCAGCCATGGCAAAGAAAATGTCCTGCCTCGCTGTCTCTGACGAAGAAACCGTAACGCTGAATTCAACTGCGCCGCCGTTCTCGGAGAGCTTTTGGCATCGCTTGACAGTCTTGACCGAGCTGAGCACAGACTGTATTTCACCCGCTTTTCCTACCGCTCTTACAATGAGCGAATTTCCGTCCGTCAGCCTGTCACCAAGGCTCTGTGAAGTGCTGTCGGCAACCAGTTTTCCGTTGTTCAGAACAATGATTCTGTCGCAGATCGCCTGCAC
>ONWI01000167.1 GCA_900321515.1 uncultured Eubacteriales bacterium
AGTCCTCCTCTGGACTCGCCTTCCACGCACAGATCACCGATATCGGCAAATTCAAACATCGTATCGCAGAAGTCAATCAGCCTGATCACGTCATTCAGATCGTCGCCGACGAACTGGTCGGTTCCCTCGGTGCCGCTGCCACCTCTGTGTTCGCAGCCGATCACAATTCGATCGGAAACAGCGCATCTCACAGCGGTATCTATTTTATCCAGATAGCCGAGATTACTGTTTCCTCCATTACAAAATACCATGCATTGGCAAGGTGTGCGGGTTTCTATGCATGATAAGGGGATGGAAACAAAGCCCTTGATTTTGAATTTTTCTTCCATATCGGAAAGAAAGATAAAACGGTAGGTTTCGCATATGGAATCAAGCTGTTCGCCGTTATCCACCTTCTGAATTTCAATAATCTCCTCGCCCAGATAATCGGCAAAGTTGAATCCGTCTTTTTCAACAGCAGAGGAAGAAAGGCTGTCCTCAGGAGCGACGGAAGTGTCGGTATTTCCGCAGCCGACAAATGACAGTGCCATCACAGCGCAAAGTCCGATTGCCAGTATTCCTTTCATCATTCTCATATTGTTTTTTCTCTCCTTTTTTCCAAACGAACTTTTTTTGATTGTATTATATTTGGTGCGGGAATTCAATAATGTTCCGCAAGCCTTCACCGTCATACTTTAAAAAATCTTATGAAAAGAATATTTCAGTCACTTTCCTTTACAAATATATGCAGGTGTGTCATTTGGAAGCGTAATGAGCCGGATACCAGCCTTGGAACCATTTCGTAAAGATACCCATTGCAATGGGGACGATATTGTTGATAATGGCGATATACGATGAAATCTCCGAACCCATCAGGAAAAACGTCCACACGGAGGTCAACACATACAGCACGCCCCACGCCATCGTCAGAATGCGGTTGGTGCGGACAAAGAGCGGATTATTCATTGCGCTTTCGCCGTTGTAATCATTCATGGAATACCACGCGGTCAGCGGTATCCTGCAAAGGCAGGAAACACACCACATCAGACCGAAAGCAAGATAGGAAACGGGCAGAAGCAGTCTGACTGTGTCCGGCAGCGTCAGGCTGAACGTTTCCGGCATCAGAGGGCTGACATTCTCCGGCAGGAGCAGTGCTGCCAGCGAAAAACCGATTGCCGCAGCCGAAGAAATCCCGTCATATACCGTCCGGCGATTGCGGGCGAAAAGCAACTGAAGCAGTCCGCAAATGCCGATGGTCACAAAGGAACCTATTTTGCTGTCAATGGAAACGCCTACCCAGAGAGCAATCCACGGAAGCAGCATCAGCAGCATTGTCGTCCCTTTTTGGTTTGTACCGGAACTTTCTGCAGAGGCGGCGGGTTCTTCGCCATCGCCGAAATATCTGTTCCAGTGGAGCATCAGGTCAAAATCGCCCTCTACGCGGTACATTCTCTTTGCCATTGCCTCAGAGCCGGAGATTTTACCGGCGGCAATATCACGCCAGACTGTCAGAGCCGTTTCGATTTTGGTGGTGTAGGGTCTGAAATTGTCTTGCAGCACCTCGTAGCCGTCCTTTTTCATCACGATCTGATAGCGTTTGCCCTCATCGGTATAGGACATTTCCAGCACTCTGTCCTTGCCGTCGTGGGAATCCTTATTGTAGAGAGCTGCCATCTGTCTTGTGAAGGAGAACGCCGGATCAGACTTGACGGCAGTGCTGTTTTCCACATCGGCTGTTTGGTCAATGCCCCAGCTTGCGTCGGCCATCTTCTCAAATACGTCTCTCGGAAACAGCGGTGTATCCAGCTTTTCACGGGTTCCGGCTGTAATGCCCGACTGAATGAATTCCGCGCCCGCTTTCCGGACAACGTCGAGATATTCGTCCGTTTTTTGATGAAGCTCAGGAACGCGGAAGAGTTCGCCTTCGGGACAGTAAATTGTCTCATAATTTCCCTTGCCGAGAAAATGGTCAAACATCGCATTGACGGATTCATAATTGCCCTGGGCGGTATAGAATCCGCAGGTGGAGATCACAACGTGCCTCTTGCCTGACATATCATAGCGGGAAGGGTGTCCGCCCGATTCGCTGTCACTATCCATGAAGGGCAGCGAGAGCGGAAGCTGACGGTCGATGAGCATCTTCATCTTGCCCGGCACATTGAAAAAATACAGACCGAATGACCATATTGTCACGTCCGCCCACATCATTCTGTCAAGAACGTCCTGCATCTCATCTTTTACAACGCAGATGCCTTTTCCGTTCTTCCAGCAGCCGAAGCAGCCGAGACAGGACTTGATATCCATATCCTTTACGATGACCTCCGTGCATTCGGTTTGCGATACATCGCCGATTCCGTCAATAAAAGCCTTCGACAGCCTGTAGGTGTTGCTGCCGATTCCCTTGGGACTTCCGTTAATAAGTAAAATGTTCATGTTTGATTTGCTCCAGTTCTTTTTTGCATTTTTCTGCCCATTCGATAGTCATCTGCATATACATCGCGCCGTATTCGACCGTCATCTTCCAGTAGAGAGCCCTGAGCGGGTCGTTGATAAGCTGCGAATATTGCTGCACCTGAGGCGGTTGCGTCTGAAATATGTGCTGAAAGGCGGAAACTCTCTCAGCCAGACCGGTGAAATACGCTATGTTTTCATCAATGCCCCTTTCGCCGGAAAAAAAGGTCTTCATCAGCAGCGAACTGCGCATCCCCAGATCAATGTTGTCCTCTCTGAGCCATCGCAAAAGCTCCCCGCGACCGCTGTCGGTAATGCTGAAAAGTTTCTTGTCGGGTCTGTCGCTCTGCTCTATGACCTCATCGGTAGCCCAGCCGTTGTTTTTCAGCGTTTGCAGCTCGCGGTAGATCTGACTGGTCTGCGCTTTCCAGAAGTAATTCAGCGAATCCCTGAACGTCCGGTTGATTTCATACCCCGTCATACTCCCGTAATTCAGAAGTCCCAGAATGCCATGTTTTAACAATTGTCTCACTCCCTCATACTCCACTTGTTGAATATATTATAATTCCACTTGTAGAATATGTCAAGAGTTTTTTTAAAAATTTTTTCTGAAAGGAGCTTATAAGAAATATGACCAACACAATTGACAATCGTATAAAAAAAATCGCCGCCTATTGCCGTGTGTCCACCGACAATCTCGACCAGGCCAATTCGCTGGAAAGTCAGCAGCGGTATTTCAATGAGTACATTCGCCGCAACCCGCTGTGGGAGCTTCACGAAATCTATGTGGACGAGGGCGTGAGCGGCACCGGAACGAAGAAACGCGCCGCCTTCAAC
>ONWI01000060.1 GCA_900321515.1 uncultured Eubacteriales bacterium
CGCTCCACATGGCATGGGTCTTTTCGTCTGTCAGCCAGCCGGCTACAATATCGCCGTCGCATGGTTTATAGGGTCTCAGTCTCATGTGTGATTCTCTCCTTTGGGTTGTTTCGCTTCGTGATAAGCAAAAAGACTAACCGTCGTCTTCTGATTTGCTACGGATAGTCTTTTTCCTGTCTGCATGAATAAAGTTGTATGAATGGGAAACGACTTGGGGGTATTATTGCGGGATGCTTGCGGATTGCGGATTTTTGATGAGTTCCGTTTCGTCGTCAGGGAATTTGCACAGATAATCGATGAAATCATGCAGTTCCTCGAGGTTGTAAACGTCGCTCAGATAATCCTTGGGATGGATATAAAGCGTGAAGTCGTTGATGCTGACGCCTTCCGAACAGGCGTAATTCACGAATGACTTCAGAATAAAGCGCGCGATGACCTCGGCGCGGACCTCGTACATTTTGGCCGAGCCGGTTGCAAGGACAGGGGAAGCCAGCGAGGAGTCGGAGACGATTTTCCTTGTGCTTTTCCACATTTTCACGATGCTCTCCGACAAATCCAGTTTGGTGGTATTCGGCACCTTGGGATTGTCGATTCTCGACATGGAAAGATAATAGAAGTTTTTGTTTGCCTTTTTTGACTGCAAAGTAACGGGCACAAGCGTCCCGTATTCGTATTGGTGGTATTCATTGCCGTTGAGCTCAATCGGCTCAAAGGAGATTTGGGCACAGGACAGTTCGTTTTGCAGATGCCTGCTGAGCTGTTCCTCCACCGAT
The DNA here is from genome assembly GCA_900321515.1 of uncultured Eubacteriales bacterium. Taxonomy (GTDB): domain Bacteria; phylum Bacillota; class Clostridia; order Oscillospirales; family Acutalibacteraceae; genus RUG762. Next base: position 774 of record ONWI01000060.1, read on the forward strand.
TCGCTGCCGGTGTATTCTCCGCTCTGGCATTTCTGGGCAATCTGCGCCTGAATGCTTTTGTCGCCGATGACTTCTGTATCGTTGACGAAGGTGTTGTTGGACGGGACGATAATGCCGCCCGGCGCACGAAAGATATCGCCCACCTTTACACCGATGCGGATGTCCTTTCCCTTGATTTTTTTGGAGTAATTGGTGAAGGAGGAATGCCTGATGACAGCCAGCAGGACCGCCACGGCAAGATAAATCACCACGTTGCCGAAAATCGGCTTGATCACGTCGTTGTAAACCGGAAAGGACGTGAGAAAGCCTTGGATGTTCTCTTGTTCACTCAAAGTGTCTACAAACTGAAAGATTGCGATTGCGCTGCCGCAAAAGATCAGGATGCGGTTCCACAGAGTTTTTCTGCCGGCGGAAAGGCTTTTGAAAAACAGAGAGGTTGATTTTTTTTTCATAATGCTCTTTACATCTCCAATTTTGTATGTTATAATCTGATTATAAATGAATATTACAAAAATGTCAATTGTTATTTTACTATTATTGTATATTTTTCAAAATAATAATGTTCCATTTTTTTCATTTATGCCGATTGAAAATCGGAATGAATCCAAATTATATGAAGGGCAAGGTGTTTTTTATGAATCTTACAGAGACAAAAGTTGACAGCAAGGAAATCTACAACGGCAAGGTGCTGAAGCTGATGGTGGACGACATCAAGCTGCCTGACGGAAGCCCCGCTAAGAGAGAAGTCATCCGGCACAGCGGCGCGGTTTGCATTGCCCCTGTCACCCAGGACGGCAATCTGATTTTTGTTCGGCAGTTCCGGTATGCGGTCGGTCAGGCGCTTCTTGAGCTCCCCGCCGGACGCATTGATCCCAACGAAGACCCCCAGGTGACAGGCGAGCGGGAGCTGAAGGAAGAAACCGGCTATACCGCCGAAAACACCAAACGCATGGGCTGCCTGTTTCCGACGCCCGGCTATAGCGACGAGATAATCTGGCTTTTTGCCTGCAATGTCTCCGCTGAAAAAGGTGTGACGCACTTTGATGAAGGCGAAATCGTGGAAACCCTTCAGATTCCGGTTGACAAGGCCTATCAGATGGTGCTCGACGATGAGATTTTTGATTCCAAGACGCAAATCCTGATTCTGCGCCTGAAGGCTGCCATTGACCAGGGTATTTTTTTAATATGATACCGGTCTATATCAGTCATCCTACGCCTCATACCATTCAGCAGAAAGTTTTTTTACGGAACATAAAGGATTTCTTTCTTAAACACAATATTATGTGTGATAACGTCTATGTTTCTGATAACAGTGTATTATTGCAATTAATCAGGGAAAGAATAAAAAAATGCTGTGGTATTGTAATTGTCGCTTATGAACGCAAACATATTGAACTGGCTACAATCAAGCGTGGAGCGGATATTCCGGGGGTTTCATCTCAAAAGGTCTGTGATATTTCTGAAACAACACCTTTTACACATATTGAGATGGCAATGGCGTATGCTTACCACTTGCCTGTATTAGTGGTTAAAGAAACAGGACTGTTGTGCGAAGGAGTTCTTGTGAATTCATACCTTGGAGTCGATAGTCTTATTTTTGATTTTGACAATGTTTCATTTTTTGATGAGTTGGATAATAATGAAGCTGTCAAATCTTTTATTGAAAAAGTACAAGGGGGAGAAGCATGATTTTCCCCCCATTCAACCGACGCGCAAAAAAAACGGCAGGCTGTCCTTATGGGCTGACCTGCCGGTTTTTTGCAGAGATTCA
>ONWI01000168.1 GCA_900321515.1 uncultured Eubacteriales bacterium
GCATTCGATGTGGGTAAAAAATACACTTTCTACTATCTGCCTAACACCCACCTTATCAAAAAGGTCAATCCCGCAGACAATGTTCAGTACTGAATTATCTGACACAATTCCGGAACGCTCACAGAGCGCTCCGGTTTTTATTTTGATTGGATATTTTTATGAATTTGCGGGAATGATATTAATACCGGTCTTCGATTGCATGATGTGCCTGTTTTTACCCCGCTTTATCACTCTTACAAAGGAGTAATTGATTTGCCTGTAAAAATGATTTTTGACCTTATTGGTTTTTCGCCGTCAAAGGACTGCCCGCAGCATTCAGATGAAAACGGCAGCAATGACAGTTCCGGCGCTCCGGAACTGTTTGACATCAGTCCGGATTATGATATGCCCGTCTCCACGGACTATCAAAGCAATATCGACTACTGCCGCCGGCTGAAGGGGAAAAACGCCGATCTGCTCATACGCGAATTCACTCTGGCGGACGGACGGCGCAGCTTCCTGCTGCTGGTGGACGGTATGTGCTCCAAACAGAGCGCCGAACAGAATCTCATACTTCCCGCGATGCAGCTCAGACTCAGTTCATGCCCCGACAGCATTCCTCCCATGCGGCAGATTTCCTCCATTATCCTCAACACCGAGCTCAGCGAACAGCCAAGCCTTTCAAAGGGATTCATTGCCGCGCTGACAGGCGATCTTTTTCTGGTTATCGAGGGGCTCAACGTGGGATTCGTGATCGGCGCAAGAAGCATTGAATCCCGCTCCGTCTCTCCAAGCGAAACCGCCGGCTCTGTCGTCGGTCCCCACGAGGGCTTCACAGAAAACCTGCGAACCAACACCGCGCTTATCCGGCGCCGGATCTCTGACCCCAATTTTACGATTGAGATGCTTCAGGTGGGACTGCGTTCCCACACGGCCGTGGCGCTCTGCTACATCAACGGTGTGACTAATCCCGCGCTGGTTGACACCCTGAAAAGCAATATCCAGGCTGTCACGGTGGACCTGCTCAGCGATTCGGGCGAACTCGCGCAGCTTATAGAACAGTATCCGCTCAGCCCCCTGCCTCAGATTGACGGCACCGAAAAGCCTGACGCCGCCGCCGCCGAAATCTGCCAGGGTCGTGCCGCAATCATCGTCAACGGCAGTCCCTATGTGCTGCTTGCTCCCGCTACCCTCTCCTCTATGATGCAGGTGACGGAAGACCGATATCAGCGCTGGACTTATTCCTCTTTTCTCAAAATCCTGCGGTGGACCGCCTTTTTTATCTCTGTTACCGCGCCGTCGCTCTATGTCGCTGTAGTGGCGTACAATCCCGGACTGCTCCCCGTTGATCTGCTGCTGCTCTCTGCCGCCAACCGCATAAACGTACCCTTCAGCGCCGTCACTGAGGTGATTATTATGGAGTTCTTTATCGAACTGCTCCGGGAAGCAAGCATCCGTCTGCCCGGAAGCATAAGCTCCGCCATGTCGATAGTCGGAGGTCTCATAGTCGGCGACGCGGCAATCCGTGCGGGATTGGTCAGCCCTCTGCTTATTATTATTATCGGTCTGACCTCTCTTACATCGTTTGTCATTCCCTCCTACGAACTCGCCTCATCGCTGCGGCTGGTCAAATATTTCCTGCTGCTGCTCTCAGCCGTTTTCGGAATATTCGGACTCACCGTGGGATTGGTGCTCTTTGTTTCGCAGCTCTGCGTCCTGTATTCCTTCGGCACCGAATTTACCGCCCCCTTCTCCCCCGCCTACCGCAAGGGTTTTGTCGAAAGCATCATTGAACTTCCTATTTTCCGCCGCGACACTCGCCCCGAATATTATGAGCCCATTGACCTTATACGAATGAAGTGATCTTTATGAATCAAAACAACATGAAGAAATCCGCCTTTTCCGAGTGGCAGCTGACTGTGCTGGTCATGATGGCTGGTATGGGCGGTATGTATTTCTACCCCGACAGCTTCGGCAGATGGTCGGGATTATCCCTCGCAATCGCGATAGCCCTTGCCCTGATCTCTATGGGTATGCTTGCCAGATGCTTCTCCCTCTGCAACAGCAAATCCTTCCCGGGACTGCTCAGCGAATTGCTGGGGTTTATCCCGGCTAAAATTATTCTTGCCGGAGCCGCCGTTTATTTCGCTGCCGAGATTTGCCGCGTTACGGTCAAACAGACTCAGATGACCGGACTGTTTCTGCTGGAAAAAACGCCTCCACAGATCATTCCCGCGGTAACCCTGCTCACGGTCTGCTTCATTATCACTTCCGGCATTAGACAGGTTTCGCGCGCTGCCGAACTGCTTTTTCCCGCTGTCGCGATTCCGCTGCTGTTCATTCTCGCGATGGGGGTATTCTCGATGGATTACGGTGAACTGCTGCCCCTCTTCAACACTGACGGGCTTCCGCCCGAAACCCTTCCCGAATGGCTCTCGCCGCTCGGCGGCATAACCGCCGCTGCCTATTTCGCGGGGTATTATGAAAAAAGCAGGCTCCGCCGCTGCCTTATTTCCGGGACTTCCGCACTCGCGGCGCTCTGCGCCGGTGTGCTGCTCTGCTGCGTCGGCGTTTTTTCCGTCGAGGGCACAAAGCATCTTTCCTTCCCGCTGACCGAACTCTCCCGAGTGGTCAGCATAGGAAATGTCTCTCTCAATCACAGATTCGACATCCTTTATATTATGATTTACAACGCCGTCACCCTGCTCTCGTCGGGAATTCTTTTATATTGCTGCTGCATATCTCTCTGCGGCGTATTCAGCATCAAAAGCCACAGCGTCTTCAACTTCCTGATGCTGCCGATCATGTATATCCTCTCCTATCTCAGTCTGTCGGACGACACTGTTGCCGGATTCATTGCTGACCGCGGCAAGCTGTTTTTCCTTTGCGGGCTGATTCCGGTTATTTATATCACGGCTTTACTCAAAAATCACAGGAGGCTCAGACATGAGAAAATGTAATGCTGCCCGCGTTATTCTCTCCCTCTCGGCGGGACTCGCCATGATTATTATGCTCACGGGATGCTGGGACGACGCCGAAATCAACGGCCGTGCTTTCGTTCTCGGCTTCGGCGCCGACAGCAGCCGCCAACTCTGCAATTTCACCTTTCAGCTCGCCATCCCGGTGAGCGGTGAAAGCGATTCCTCCGGCTCGATTGAATATGCCTCGCGCACTGTCCTGGAACGTACCCCCGCTGCCGCTGTCCGCCAACTGGAAAAAGACCTCGGCAGACAAATCAATTTTGAACAGCTCAGCCTCATTGCAATCGGCGAACCCCTCTCCCGCAGGGACTTCATCAGTCTGACCGATTACTTCTTCCGTAGAGCCTCTGTGCGCAGACAGAGCTGTATTGCCGTATGCGAAGGCACCGCGGAACAATTCTTTTCTTCCTCGGCGTCTTACAAGCCGATTTCCACCGAGGCGGCAAGCCTGCTGCAAAACTATGACTCAGGCGGCGGCATTTCCATGGACCTCTTTTCCCTCTACAAAACGCTTATCAACCGCGACGAGTTCTATCTGCCCAAATTATCCGCCGCTCCCTCCGGCAGCGGAGATTCCGGGAAGAAAACTCTCCTGACGCTCTCGGGCGCTTCCGCTTACGGGCGCGACGGAAATTATCTCGGCAATATCAGCGCGGACGAGCTTGAACTGCTCCGCCTTACCTGCGGTTCGGGCTCGGACGGCGCTCTTTCGGTCAGCGACAGCGATGGCGGCGTTTACTGCTGTCAGATCAGGCAGTCCGATTGTTCGGTGAAGTGCGGAATTTCCGACGGTCTGCCTGAATTCAGACTCAGAATCGAACTCGTGCTTGTTCCGCTCGACTCCGGAGGATTGGACGGCAGCGGATATTCTGCCGAAGCCACTCAAAAAATCGCCGCTTTCGCTGAAAAAACGGTTAATCACAGGCTCTCCGCTCTCGCTGATAAAAGCCGCATATCCCTCGGCTCGTCCCTGCTTGGCTTTCAGGACATTATTCGACAGAGACAGCCGGGCTGGTATGAGCTCAACGAAAGCGACTGGGAAAATATCTATCCCAGATCGAAGATTATTATCACCGTCAACTGCACAACTGCCGGAGGAGGTATTACCAAATGAAGCTCGAATTGCCATCGGCAATTATCATGCTGCTGCTCGCCGCCTGGCTCGGACAGGTTCGGCTTTACAGGGGTATGCAGGGCGAACAGTTCGCTGTTGAACGATCTATCGCAAAATACGGCGGTTCGGCTTGTCTCTTTACCGCGTTAGCTTTGTTTTTCATTCAATTTATATGCTGAATTTTTTAAATTCTTTTCATCAGGCGCTTTACTTTTTCCCGAATATAATGTATAATACATTTTATATGAACTACGAAACGAAAGGCCGAATGAAAATATGCTGCAATTTGAAGAACTTATGCTTACACTGCGAAATATCAAGCCGGATATGGACGATCTCAGGGAAGCGCTCGGCTATGACAAGCTCTCCGCCGAAATCGCTGAGCTTGAGAAGAAGGCTGCCGCTCCGGATTTCTGGGATGATATGGAAAATTCCCAGAAGATTCTCAAGCGAACCGCAAACCTTAAGAGCAAAATCGCGTCCTTTGACTCCATCGCCGACAAGTACGACGATACCATGACCCTCATCGAGCTCGGAGACGAAGAGGGCGAACTCGAATTGCTGGATGAGGCGCAGACTGAGGTTGACTCCATCAGAAAATCTATTGACGAGCTTCGCCTCACCACGCTTCTGACCGGCGAATACGATTCCAACAACGCCATACTGACCTTCCACGCCGGCGCAGGCGGCACGGAGGCTCAGGACTGGGCTGAAATGCTCTTCCGCATGTACAACCGCTGGGGTGAACGCCACGGCTTCAAGGTCAGGACGATTGATTATCTCGACGGCGACGAGGCGGGACTTAAAAGCGCTTCTATCCTCATTGAGGGCACCAACGCCTACGGCTACCTCAAGTGCGAAATGGGCGTGCACCGTCTCGTGCGCATATCTCCCTTCGATTCCTCCGGCCGCAGACATACATCCTTCGCCTCGCTGGAAGTCATGCCCGAAATCGACGACGACACCGAAGTTGAAATCCGCCCCGAAGATCTCCATATCGACACTTACCGTTCCTCCGGCGCGGGCGGACAGCATATCAACAAGACCGATTCCGCCGTCAGAATTACCCATATTCCCACCGGCATCGTCTGCGCCTGCCAGAACGAGCGCAGCCAGGTCCAGAACAAGGCAATGGCTATGAAAATGCTCAAGTCCAAGCTCATGGAAATCAAGGAGCGCGAAAACCTCGAAAAAATTGATGACATCAAGGGCGTGCAGAAGGAAATCGCCTGGGGCAGTCAGATACGCTCCTATGTCTTTATGCCGTACACGTTAGCCAAGGATCATCGCACAGGCTTCGAAATGGGCAACATCAACGCCGTTATGGACGGCGATATCGACGGATTCATCAACGCCTACCTGAAGGCTCAGAGCCTGAACGCACTGGGCAATTACGAATAATTCCCACAAGGGAGTGTCTCTACTATGTTTTACCTCGGAGAAATCGCCGCTCTGCTCATCTGCTGGATATTCTATCTGGAATTTTACTGGATGATCGAACGCAAGGTGCTTAAACTGTGCAGCAGACAATACATCGACGACCGATGTTCCGGATTTTCCGACCGGCTCTTTTTCACTCCGGTCAGCGGCAAGGCAAAGCTTGGCACACTTTATTACATCAACAGGATGATTGTGTATTTTCTCGCGGTCCTCACTCTTGTCCATCTGCTTTTCGGATGGGCTGAAATGATGCAGATCTTCATCAGAATTCTCACCACCTGCTCCATCACTGTGCTGGGACTTTGCGCGCTTTATAATTCCATGTCCTCTTCCGAGTACATATGTGCCAATATTAACGTAGCTTCAAAAAGAAACGTCATTTTATGCTGGTTGTTGTCTTCCGTTTCTGTGATTATTCTCATCCTTGTCTATCTGTATTTCGCATGGGTGTACATTTGATCAGATATTTAACATGATTTTTCATAAATTTTTTATAAAAGTCTTTACTTTTTTCATCGGAATGTGTATAATATAATAAAATATTGATGTGGAGGTTTTTTCATTGAATATAATTAAAAAGCCAATGAAATCATTCAAGGGCGACGGCAAATTCGTTTACGTTTGCTACTCTCTTGAGGACAGTGAGGTCGTTTTCCCGATACTGGTTAATCTCGACAGGAACAGATACCGCGTCAGATACGACGAGTGCAACCAGGAGGAGGTCAAGGTCGATCCCCTTCGCAAGCACAATATCAAAAACTGCGAAGTATTTTTGGCATTCCTCTCCCAGAAGGCTCTTCAGTCCCCTTACGTTGTCAATCAGCTCGAAATGGCTCAGACACTTGAGGCAAACATCTTCCTTGTCTACATCGACGGTCAGGAGACCGCCGAAAATGCCGTACGCATTTTCGGCCCGGATGTCAAGGGTGTCCGTATGGACGAAACCGATCAGGAAACCATGACCGGCGTCCTCGATCAGCTCCTCAAGGATTGTCAGGAACCTGAAAGAATCGTGGAGCGCGTTCTTACATACGACGAGCTGCTCGACGAAGTTTATCCCGATCAGGAGAACGCCAATAAAGAAGCTTTCCTGAACATCACTGATCAGGATAACGATAAAATCAAGAAGTCCGCGGCGAGCGCTACCAAGGCTTCCAATGCTGCCAAAAAACAGAAGCTTCAGAAAAACAGCAGATCCTTCCTTAACGCCTTGCTGGTTGTAGGCGCTATGGCTGTTATCGCGGCTCTTATCTACCTCTTCTTCGGTGAGCAGATCAGTGAAATGCTCAGTGAGGAAAACAGGGTGGTCAATTTCATCCCCTCTCTCCGTATTATCCCCCGGATAATCGGCATGATCCTTTAATCACAACTCTGCAATTCAATCGATCTCTGATGAATTACGCGCACCGCTTTTTTATGATCCGGTGCGCGTTTTTTTGATCCTGCTGACGCATCTCTCCCCACATGGGAGAAAACACACCCGGCGCTTTCCTTATCAGGTGCACCGGGTGTGTTCTGCGTTTTATGAATTATTGTCTAACAAAGAATTATTCCTCGTCGTCGTCAACCTCGACTGTAACCCTGCGAACCTTGACCTTGACCTTCTGGACACGCCGGGTGTATTCGCCAAGCATGCCGAGGGCGTCAAAGTCGCTGATCATGTCGTCATCAGTGTATTCGGTCGGGGTTATGCGCTCGACCGGTTCCTCTACCGGCAGTTTTTCAACCACAGGCTCCGGTTCCGGATCAGGATCCTTCTGAACAAATTCGTCGGTCGGACGATACCTTTCGGGATAGCTTATTACCGGATCCATATCCGGCACGACGGGCATCGGAATGGGAATCGGCTCCGGTTCAGGCTCCGGTTCAGGCTCCGGTTCGGGCTCCGGTTCGGGCTCAGGTTCGGGCTCAGGTTCGGGCTCAGGCTCAGGCTCCGGTTCGGGCTCTGACAGGAGACTGAAATCGAATGGCACGAATTCCTCTTCCGGCTCGAACTCGGCAGTGAGATCGCGCGGTTCGGGTTCGGGTTCCTCGTAATACGGCTCCGGCTCAGGCTCCGGAAGCGGCATCGGCTGCGACGCCACGGGAATCGGAATGTATACCGGCTGCTGCGGAATCGGATCGGCTTGCTTTCTCTTGAATTTATCGGGAATATCTATCCTGCCTGTCTTGTACAAGTACAGCATGACCGCCATCGCAATAAGAAGAATCAGAAGCAGTATGAACAGCACTATAAAAAAGATTGCCCAGCCGTTGAAGTAATTTCCGTCTATGGTTATGGTCTGAATGCCGTTGCTCAGACCGAATCCTATCACGTCCTCCTGTTTATCCATGGTCTTTGAGGTCTGTTCCCCTTCCACCGTGCATGTGACGCGGGTGATATTGTTGCCTTCGTAGCTGTAGGTATAGATATAGCCCTTGACATCCATCAGGGATATCAGCGATGTTATGTCGTAGCTGTCGATCAGTTTGGTCGTGGGATGTATCTTGAACATTCCCCAGTTGCTGTCATAGCCAAGCGCGCGTGCGCCGACTCCTCCAAACAGCACCGTCTCCGCTGCCACAACCTTGCGCGCGCTGCCTCTTACATATATCTTGACTGTAGGCGTAGTCTCGTTCTCAACTTTTATCTCAGTGTTGGCCGCGCCCTTGACATTGTAATATTCGGAAATATTGTCCAATATTACCGGATCAGCGTCTTTTTCAAGATAAATCACGATCTCGCGTATAAAGCTGTTGCCTCCGGTCTGGATAAGATTGTAGTCAATCTCGTCAACCTGCGCCATCTTGCGGAGCACGGTCTTGAATCTTATATTTGAAAAGCTGCCGGTTGCCGTCATCCTGCCGCTTTCGTATGTGGTTTCGGCGGTTCTCTCCTGTTCCCCGTCATCAAGATTGATCTGATAAGGGGCGCCCGCTTCGGAACTTATCGAATAGGTGACATTCACATTGCTCTCGCCGCCGAAATAGGAAAAGTCAAGTTCTTCCACAAACTCGGTGCTTTGCGCCAGCGGCTGTGAAAGGTCGCTTACGCTGCCCAGCGATACTGCCGCGCTTCTGTTGGTCAGATCACCCATGTAGCTCTGCATCTGAGACGGATTGGCAGCCGAAAAATCAACCGTGTAGGTCAGCACTCCGCCGCGCTTCCTGCTGTACCATTTGCCGCTGTCCGGCACATTCTCATTGAAGAAGTTGTCAATCAGCGACGCCTGCTTTGCGTCAACTGACGACGGCATTGTTACCGTCATTACGCGCTCCATGTCGCCTGTGCTTCTGAGCGCAGTGGAAATGTTGACCCCCGTGACCACGGACTGTCCGCCCGATTCGATGTTGACCTGTCCGCCGTCCGATTTGAATTCCTCTCCGTCCAGGACAATCTTCACGCCTGTCTGTTTCCAGAATTTTTCGGGAGTGTAGACATTGGACGCGTTGGTAAGTCCGTTTTCCGTAATAACCCTGTCCATCCAGCCGAACAGCTCACGGCTCTCAAAGTTTTCCTTATAGATTACGCCCCGCGTAAATACGCCTGTTGAATATGAAAATGTAACCTCCGGCGCTTTGCTGAGAAGATTCTTCAGCTTGTCGATATAGTCCTGCTTGGACTCGAACGACAGCGTAAAATCATAGACCGCCTCGTTGTCCCTGACTTCGTACTTATAGCTGAGTTCCTTCGGAATGGCGTCATTGATAAGACCGTTCAGGTCCTCCACGCCGCCGGGCATCTTCGTATTGAGTTCGTCCACATCAAATGTCACAGACATCACGCGTTCGCCGCTGAAGCTGCTGCCGTCAAGCTTGATTTCGGTGCCCATATTGGCGCAGCCGGTCAGCAATAACAGCATCATTATGCCCGAAAAAATGACAAACAGCCTTACCCTACAGGTTCCATGCGTTTTATTTTTCATAAAACAATGAACTCCCCTCTCAGACCCTGTGCAGAATTTCCTCACAAGCGGACATTCTGCCCATGCTCATAGTAATGATCATTATTCCGTCACCCGGAACAGCCTGCAAATCCGGTCGAAATTCTTAATCTCCGACTCTCAACACAGATTTATACAATCACATCTTAAATTATAATTCAATTAATCAAAAAAATCAACATTTTTTAAATTTTTCCGTAACATTTAATTATTTTTTTTCTGATTAAAATACTACCACATTTTATCCGGCGCTGTAATTGTACCTGACCGCATAGTAGATTGCTTTTTGTATGATTATATCGGTAAACTGTTCTCCGATATCACCTTCAAGCGGAGTCAATGTCTGATGGCGCATTATCGAAGCGATTACCTTTTCCGCCCGGGCCGGATTTATCCCCGAATAGCCGGTGAGCCTTATCTCCGTGTACTGCCCGTTGACCACCGTCACTTCAACATTCGCGTACATATGCCCTGAGGCGTAGGAACCTGTGAAGGTCTTATCGCTGAATCCGCTCACATCTATGTCCTCCACCGTCGCGTCCTGCTCAACCAGTCCTTCGTTTATCCGGTATATCATTTTCGGTATGACAAGCCCCGCGCATACTGCCGATATCAACACAATTATGATAAGTTTCCGGAGTTTCTTTTTATCAGACATTTTTTTATCCGCTTTTTTCAAGTCGCTGTGCCCCTCTCAGAATTGTTAATTCAATTATACCATACATTCCCGCTTTTTGCATGTAATTATCGTAAAAAAACAAAAATTTCAGCTCCCGACTGCCTTTCGCTTATCGGGAGCTGAAATTTTAAGAGGGATTATAATGAAAAAAAGAAAAAAGGGGATGTCGTTGTCAATTGCTCAAGGCTTCGCCTCAAGTCTTTATTGAATATATCTAAACCTCCAAAGCCTTTCGGCATTGACGGCGGAAATAATCTTGCGGTAAGTGGTGATTTTGCCCGGCTGACGATTGACGCCGCGCAAGACTTGCCTGTCTGCCCCGGGAGATCCGCTTTCTTCTGCTTCTCCGGACCTCCCGGCGCTTTATTGGATGCTACCGCGCAGGTTTTCGTTTGAACCCTTTATGGGCTGTTAGTCCTCGATGACCTTGTAGAGCTTATACTTGACCAGGATCTCCTCATCCTTGATGTTGTCGCAAACCAGTGTTGCGTTGGAGATGATGCCGCCCTCGATGAGCTTCTGAAGTCCTACCAGCTGGCAGAGCTTGCTCTTGAGGTTGAGCTTGTCGCCATCATCGGTTACCAGGTAAATGTTGCCCTGGCATTTGTCAATGATCGCAAGGAATTCGTTGACGTCTACATTGCTAAGTGACCATACTGTA
>ONWI01000170.1 GCA_900321515.1 uncultured Eubacteriales bacterium
GCATTGACGGATTGAGGCTGGATGTGGCTTACTGCCTCGACCGCGACTTCCTGAGGGAGCTGCACGATTTCTGCAAGAGCAGATGGAATGACTTCTTCCTGCTGGGAGAATGTCTGCACGGGGATTACAATATCTGGTGCAACGACGCAATGCTTGATTCCGTTACAAATTACGAGTGCTACAAGGGACTGTATTCTTCCTTTAACTGTGCGAACATGCATGAGATCGGCTATTCGCTCAACCGTCAGTTCGCGGACGAACAGTGGACTATATATAAGGGAAAGAATCTCTATTGTTTTGCCGACAATCACGATGTAACCCGCATTGCCTCTATCCTCACCGATAAGGGCAACCTTCCGCTGGTCTATTCGCTGCTCTTTGCCATGCCGGGAATACCTTCTGTTTACTACGGAAGCGAGCTTGGCATGGAGGCACAGAAGAGCCAGGGCGACGACGCTCTTCGTCCTGAGTTTTCCGAGGAGATTGCCGAGAAGGGCTGGAATGACATGGCGGCATACGTCAGCCGTCTGTATGCGGTGAGAGAATCTTCCCCGGCGCTTTGCCGCGGCGGCTACAAGCAACTGCACATCAATTCAAAGCAGCTGGTTTTCCTCCGGCAGTTTGAGGGAGAAAGGGTGATATTTGCCCTGAATATGGACGATGCGCCGTATACGGCACACTTTGACGCGGGTGCTTCAGGCGGTACCGATCTCATCACCGGTCAGAATGTCGGCTTGGACGGCGGTGTGAATATTCCCGGAAGAACCGCGTATATAATTAAACTCGCCTAAAATAAATTTTGTACGAGGTTGGAAGCGGAATAAAAATTTTTTGTAGGTAATTGTAGATTTATGTTGATTTTCACATTCGGCTAATGTATAATTATCATGAGGTGAATAATTATGCAGAGTCAGATAAAGGTAATACTGGTTGAGGACGATATTGAACTGTGCGATGAATTCAAAAGATGTTTTGACCAAACTGATGGCATTGAGCTTGTCGCAACTACTGACAGCGCGTCCCGTGCGCTTGAACTTGTGAAAGAGCTTCGTCCTGATGCGGTGATATTGGATCTCGAACTGCATATGGGAGAGGGAAACGGAATTACCTTTTTGTCCAGACTCAGCAAGCTGAACGATGTAAAAAAACCGTATGTCGTTGTGAACACCAATAATTCCAGCCAAATCACCTATGAGATTGCCCGAAAGTTAGGGGCGGGATTTGTGATGTATAAGCATCAGCAGGGGCATAGTCCCGCCAGTGTGGCTGAGTTTCTGTTAAACTATGCTTTCGGCGGCGCTGAGATCGCCGCAGGCTTTAATAATCCTCCGGCTGACAATACGGTTCGCGACACCAGGGGACTCAGAGAACGTATTTTCAATGAGCTTAATAATGTACACATAAGTTCCAAATGCAAGGGATATATTTATCTTGCGGATGCTATTGAAATCTACTGCGGCGGACATATGCCGAATGTGGCGGCCTTGGTAGGGGAGAAGCATGGCACTACAGCCAAAAGCGTAGAGCGCGCTATGCAGAATGCAATCGACAGGGCATGGGATAAAGCGGATACTAACGTACTTTTGCAGTATTACAAAGCCTATATCAACACGGCAAAGCGTTATTCGCCCACGGTAATGGAATTTATAGGGTATTACGCTGCACAATTAAGAAATAGCGACTGACTTAAAAATATCAAAATAATTGCTTTTTGAGGGTTTTTGTGGGATTTGCGAAATAAAAATATTTTTCAAAAACCTACAAAAAAGCAATCGACAGGCGCTTTAAATGGTGATATTATATTCTCGTAAATTAAATATGACTGCGAGAATTTTTCATATCACCACCAAAGCCCGCTGACGTGCAAGTTCAGCGGGCTTTGGTTGTTTTATTCTTGTGAATAGTTGTGAAAAAGGAAGGAGTAACAGATGATTGGACCATCAGCGGCGGAAATATGCATAAAGTATATCGGAATAGTGATGACGGCATATTTTATCATGCTAAATTCCGTAAAGGAAACAGAATCCCAGCGAAAGAAAACTGCCGGCTTCGCGGCTGTTGGGATAACCGGCACGGCTATCGGGTTGATAGATTTTTTCTGGCCGTTTCTCTCCGTCGTGTTAATGCTGATATTATTCTGTCTTGCTATGTGGGGTATTTTCAGATTCGGCTTCAAAAGAATTGTTACCTTCACAATGGTCAGCTTCGGAATAAGTTATTTTTTCTATATCGCTGCCTTGGGATTTACGGTTTTTATGCTGTATCTGAACAAAGTGGCTGTTTCAGATAGATTTGACAGGTCAGTTGACGCGTGGATCTATGTGGTTCACTATGTGACTTCTTTTAAGGGCGGTATAATCAATCGCAGTTTTATGTTTTTCGTGCAGTTTTCTCTTTTGCTCATAACGCTGAGATTCAGGAAGGCTGAAAACCTGATTAATGGATTGATGACGGCTGAAAGCAACGATACCGTAATTTATCTATGGATAGCGGCTCTTTCAATGAGAACGCTTACGATGACGTCCGTTTTTACGCGTAACGACATAATGTCAGTTTGCATCATCTGCGTGTTTCTGGTAATATTATTCTTTTCTGTGCTTTTTTTCTGGATAAAAAAGGAAATAAGATCAACTTACACGGTGAGATTGCAGGAGAATGAACTGAGTATGTTGGACAAAAGTCTTGCGGAAAAGGATAAGATTATCAATAAACTCCGTTCTGACAACGAGCGACTCGCAGAAATAATTCATAGGGACAACAAACTGATTCCATCAATAGTCATGTCAGTCAGGAAGGCGGCGGAAAGAGCCGGTGCTGACGGGGACGATTTCCATTCCCGTGAAACGGCTGCCGCTCTCGGTGAAATTTCAGCCGAGCGCGTCGCGGTGCTTTCGGAATATGAAGAGCACAGGCGCCGGATTATTAAATCCGGAGTGATGGCGGTTGACTCTGTGCTGCTGATCATGGCGGAAATGGCTTTTTCATGCGGCGTGGGATTCAGTGTCAATATTACAGGTGACCTTTGCAAGATGCTTGAAAACACCGTTGAGCGCTGCGAATTTATCGCAGTTCTCACTCATCTCTGCGAGTATGCCGTTTCATCGGCAAAGGACACCGAGAACAGTGCTGTTGACGTGAGCATAGGACAGCACGCCGGAAATCTGTTTATTGAAGTGGCGGACAGCGGCGGGACATTCGACATTGATGCGCTGAAATGCATAGGAAAGAAGCAGCGCTCCGCCAATGCGGGTGAAGCTGGTGAAGGTACCGTTGGGGTGCCGCTGATGAGCATTCTCCGGCATACCGGCGCGAACCTCACAATAGACGAATGTCCAAGCGGAGAAAAATTCACCAAATCCCTTCGCGTCACATTTATCCGCAGAAAAGATGGAGATGAATGATGATAAAAGATATTGCAATTCCGTGGCTTGATGTAGGATTTAAATATTTCGTTTTGATGTACAGCACTTACTATTTCTTTATGAGATGTGCGTGTGAAAAGGTTCAGGTGAAAAAGATGGCTGCCGCGGCATTTTTTTCGGCAGTTATGGGAATCTCACTTATCCGCATCAGACCGCTTATCAATCCGTTTCATCCGACGCTCATGCTTGTGTATATTTCGCTTACGAACTGTCTTCTCTATCGCAATGAGACTGAGGCTGCCAAATCTTCGGAAAGCAAACTCAAGATGATCGATATTGTTGTGGTTTCACTGCTCAGTTTTACATTCTGCCATGCGCTTTTCATGATAGTGGGCTTTGTATCTTCCACTTTTCTTTCGCTTACATATTATTATTTTTTCCCTGAGAACTGTAATTCTGTATGGGATTTTCTGAATGATTTCAAGGTTCACACAATAACATATTTTATCATGCTTTTCCTGGTGTGGCTGATGACATACCTTGCAACCCGGATAATGCGGCTTCGCAGCGGAATTATGAATATAGTCTCGCACGGCACTGGCGGCACATGGATTATGATAGCTCTTATGATGCATACATTACTTGTAGCTTTTGGCAGCATTGGGTATTACAATAAATCGTCGAATATCTCAGTAATACTTCTTGCTCCGGCGATGATATCATGCGCGGTAATGATTTATTGGGCGAAATTCGAGGTCAAGTCAGACTACATCATACAGCTCAGGGAGCGGAACATGATTTTTATGAAGGACAGCATTTCCAAAAAGGACAGGACAATTGCTGATCTTGAAAGGGACAACGAGAGCCTTGCCGGAATAATCAGACGCGATGATGAATTGCTTCGCCTGCTGATTGATAATCTGAGTTCCGGAGCCAACAATGCAGAAACCGCCCGTGTCGCAGAGAGCGTCGAGAAGCTGTATTCCGGACGCTGCGAGGCAATAGAGCGTCTTGAGTCACACGGGCTTTCGGTTGAAAAGACAGGCGTACCCTCATTGGATGGGGTTTTGTTCAATATGGCGTGCATTGCAGAGAACAAAGGCGTTGATTTTTCTGTGAGTGTCAATACTGACATGAAGCAGTATTATGAACAGGTGATAAATCAGATGGAATGCAACACCATTGTTGCCGATCTGGTACAAAACGCCATTATTGCAGCCGGTTCCAGAGAAAACCGGAGGGTTGCGGTCAGAATTGCGAGCAATGAGGAACATTTTTCTCTCGAAGTATTTGACAGCGGCGAGAATTTTGATATTAACATCCTCAGGAACATGGGAAGACAGCAAATCACTACTCACGCCGGAGAGGGCGGGAGCGGCATAGGTCTGATGACACTCTTTAAAATACTGAAGTATACCGGAGCCAGTTTTATCATTGAGGAATTTGCGAACGCCCAAAGCCATGATAATTACACCAAAAGGCTCAACGTAATTTTTGACGGCGAGGGAAAATATCGGATTATAACCGACCGCTACGAAGAAATAAAGGCTGCTATGAAATCAGGTAGATTTGAAATTGTCAAGTGCTGAATCGGCTCTTGTGTTCATATTCGCCATAAACAGACCTGATAAAGAAACGATTACTGTAAGAAATGTAAAATTATGACAAACTATTATTTTTTTTTAAAATATGCGATACTTTTTTGGGGTCTAAAACGTTTTATTTATGAAGGGCAAAACAAAGACGCCTAAAAGAGATTTTTGCAAAAATCAGACGCAGTGTATTAAAAAATAACATTTACAATCTTACAATATTAATCGAAATGGGAGAAACGAATATGTATAATAACAGAGCGAGAAATATAATAATAAACATGCCTGACCGTAAGCCTGTCAGTAGTAACAGAACAACTCCTGACAATAATCAGGTCAAACTCGCTGCGTATTACACCAGAATTTTCGCCGGAACGATGGAAAAAATGCACATTCCTGAGGAACAGAAAAGGTCGGCTGTTTGGGCAGTTAATATGGAGTACAGCGAGATTCTGGCAACGCGCGGATATACCGACATGGTTTCGTGATGAACAAATTGATGATAATATAATAAGGGAAGCGCTGAGCAAGGTTAATCTGGCGCTTCCCTTATTTTTTGTATGATTATATTTTTCTCTTATCTAAGACAGTTCAAGGCGGATAGTGCTGCCGTGTTCGCCTCCGCAGACGCAGAGTTTCTGGGGAATGCTTTCCTCCAATTTGTCAACATGAGATATTATTCCCACCAGGCGGTTTCCCTCTGTCAATTGCTGGAGTACGCTTATCACGTTATCCAGCTTGCCGTCGTCAAGAGTGCCGAATCCCTCGTCGATGAAGAGAGTGTCGAGCTTCTGACCTCCGGCGTGATTTTGCACAACGTCCGACAGCCCCAGCGCAAGAGCGAGCGATACCATGAATCCCTCGCCGCCAGAGACCGTTGCAGACGGACGCTGCTTGCCTGTCGAAATATCCAGCACTTCCATCTCAAGCCCCGCAGCCGAATTGCTGCGGTCGGTACCGATTGTATGTATCAGCTCGAACCTGCCGCCGGTCATAATATTCAGGCGTTTGTTTGCCATATCAAGCACTTCGCGGAAAATAGCGCCCATTACATATCTGTCAAAGCTGAGTCTGCCGCCTGCGCCGTTTGTTCCCACCGCAAGATCGGCAAGATTTCTTATGCGGTTATAGGCGCATTCAAGCCTGTCAAGCTCAATTCTGGCATTTGCGGCAGTTTCTAATACTCTTTTGTGTCCGTTGAGGGTATTGTACTGCCTGTTTTTTGAATCGTCGGCTTGTTTTTGCTTTTCTACTGCTTTTGCAAGCTCCGCGTTAAGCTCTTCGAGATTTGTCTCGGTTTTTCCGGAGGTCTGTTTTTCAAGTTCGGCTATGCGGCTTTCGGTATTTTTCAGATCGTTATTATACTCGTCGATTATATTTCTCTGAGTGGTCAGCCAGTTTTCAGCATTCATCCCGCCTATATTGGCAAGAGCGGAGAGATAATTCTCCCGTGAGCCGAATCCGTTTTCGTCGAGCGCCTGCGACAGCGCTGAAACTGCTTTTTCCAAAGCCTGTTCCTTTTCGGGCAGCGACGCTTCCAGCTGTCTTACGCCGCCTTCGGTGGCTTTGGCTGTTTCAATCGCCTTTTTCAGATTGTCCCGGTGCTTCCCGATCAGAGACTGTAATTCTCCGATCCGTTGATGTAAGGCGTTAAGAGCTTTTTTTGCCTCCGATTCGCTTTCATATGAAAGCTGTTTTTTTATCTGTTCGGCTGTGCTTTGCAATCCCGATATTTCGACCGCAAGCGCCTGACATATTTCGTTTTGATTTGAGAAGGCAGTGTCCGTCTCCTTCTGCTCGGCGCGCAGGCGTTTTGCTTCGGCTGTCAGTTTGGTTTTGCGTTCCACGTCAGACTTGGCGGCTTTGTATTCGGCTATCACCGCGTCGAGTTCCCGCTTGCGTTCCTGGCAGAGATAATCGAGGTATCCCGGAGCGGTTAATGTTCCCCAGTCAATGCAATCGTATTCCATATCGCGCATCGACCTGATAATGCCCTTTTTCGTTTCCTCAAGCCGGCTGCGCATTCCCTCTATCAGGGATTCTTTTTCCTGACGTGCACGGTCTGCCTTTCGCCAGTCCTGTTCGGCTTTATCCACATCGGCTTTGGATGGGACGTTTGCCGACAGGACCGCAAATTCATGTCTGTCGCCGCGGCTGAATCTGGTGTTGCACACAGGGCAGAACGCTTCGCCCTTTTCGGACAGTTCATGCTCCATTTCACGCGCAATTAGTCCTGCCTGACCGCCTATGAATCTCTGATATAGATCGTGATAAGCGCTTTCTGTTTCAAGTGCGGCTTTTGCCAGTACGAGCAGTTGTTCCTCCTCATTGCGCAGCTTTTTTTCGTCTTGGGCTACCGATTTGACGCTGTCGCATATGCTCCCTTTTATTCCGGGCGCTAAGGCATTGTAACGCTCACGCTTGATTTTGCCGTCAATTCGGGCGCGTTCCTCAGCGGCTTCGCAGCCGTTAAGCTTTTCAAGTTCCGCGGTGATTGCGGTGACTGCGTCTTCAAGTTCTGCTTTGCGTCTGACTGTTTTTTCCAGCTCACTCTTTTGCACATCAAGCGCTGCCCGCTTTTCGTTTAGGGAGCTTGCTTTTTCAGTGAGATTTCTATAATCGGGAAGACTGTCATTGATGATTTTCGCCTTGGCAGATAACTCGTCTCTCTCCCGCTCGGAAGTCTTATCTGCCTCGACTTGTGCCTCAGCCTCGCGAACAGCATTCTGCTGCCGGCTGAAGGAAATCCTTTGCTTTTCAAGCCTGACCCGAGTGTCTTCGAGATCCTGCCGGGACTTGTTCACTTCGTCGTCGAATGCCCTGACTCTGCGCTGCGCTTTCTCGGCTGAAGCATACATCATTTCTTTTTTTGCCATTATGTCTTCTTTCTCACGGAGAGAGAGAAGGTGCTCACGGTTTTTTCTGAGCTGAAAAAATAGATTATTGTTGGCCTCGGCAGCTCCTTTGCTGTGTGTCAGCTTTTCTACGGCGGCGCGCTGTTCATCGCTGATTGTTTGAAGCTCATCCAGCCTTGTCTGTTCACGTCCGATAAGGTCTTTCAGATTTTCGATGAGATTCGGATTCCCCGGCAGATAATTCTCTGGAAGCTCCTCGCCTTCGGGTAAGATAAACATGCTTTGCATGGCCGTATCAATTATACGCTGCTGTTCCCTGGTTTTTCCGGCGAGGTCCTTGCTTACTCCGTCAAGAAGGTTGCGGTAGCGCACATATTCCGAGTTGTCAAACAGCCTGCCGAGTATTTCGTTTTTTTTGTCGCTGTTTGCCTTCATGAATTCACGGAATTCACCCTGCGCAAGCATTACGATTCTTCGGAACTGATCGCTTTTCATTCCCAGCAGTTCTTCGCAGCGTGCTGTGACCTTTGTGCTTTTTTCTATAGGCTCAATCCCGTCGCCTTTCATGACTGCGCTGACGTCGGGGTCTCCGTACTCGCTGCTTCCTCTTTTCTTGGGGAAATGAATGGTGCGCCCGACATGGTATTTCCTGCCCTGATGCACAAATTCCAATTTTACTTCGGTATCCTCGGACAACGGCGCAAAGTCCGAATGAAGCATTTTGGTTTCCCTCTCGGAACCGCTCGGCTCGCCGAAAAGCGCAAATGATATGGCGTCAAAGATGGTTGTCTTGCCTGCTCCCGTTTTGCCGACAATGAGATACAGTCCGCCGTTCAGCTTGCCGAAATCGACGACGGTTTCGGCCGCGTACGAACCAAACGCCTTCATGGTGAGTTTTAAGGGCCTCATTGATCGCTTGCCTCCTGCCTGATAAGATAATTCTTCAAAGCGTCCTTTAATCCGTTGTCGATATTCTCCGGTCTGCCGCCGTCATACGGATTGTTTCTCAGCAGTTCGCCCGCGAAGTGCAGCAGTTCCATATCCTGACTGTCGGGAGGGCTGCCGTTGCTGCGCTGGGTATAAAAATCCGCGAAAAGCTCTTCGACCGACTTTTCTCTCAGCTCTGTGCCGCCGTTGATTTCCGCACAGGAAGTGAGATTCCTGTACTTTGAATCCCGTTCCATAAGTATGCTTCCGCGGCTTTCTGCCAATGCCTGAAATCTTGCGAAGATATCCGGACTCATAGGCTGGTCGGTTATTATCAGCTTCAGATATTCGTTTTCCGCACGGCATGAAAGTTCCTGCTCATACAGTTCATTTGTTTTCCCCTCCATCACCCGCATCCGGTGCAGGGGAGGAATGTCGATTGTCTCAATGCTCAGATCTTTTCCCTTTTCGCCCATCTCAACCAGAACCGGACCCTTCATTGGCTGTGACGTCTCATCGAAATGATAGCACAGGGGCGAACCGGAATAGCGAATGTTCTGACTGCCTACGGGATATGCGGCGTGTATATGTCCGAGCGCGGCGTAGTCGAAGCATCCGAATGCGCTGTGTCCCACCTGACCCACGCCGCCAACGGCACTTTCGGAGCCGCCGCGCAGGCATTCCCTGCCGTTGACGGTGACGTTCTGGTGAGCTAAAATTACATTGCGCTCGGACATATCAATATCCTGCGCGGCAATTAGTCTGCGCACTGCGGTATCGTAATCGCGGATATCATCGTCTCCGAGCGCCTGAGCGACTGCCGCCGGGAACACATAAGGCATCAGCCAGAAATTCACGAAGCCGAATTCGTCGCGCAGTTTTACCCGGATCATTTCCTTTTGCACCCTGCCTGCGATGTGTATTTTCTGCCGCGCGAGTATTTCGCTCGCAAACGCAAGGCGCGCCCCCGAATCGTGATTGCCGGCAATAAGCATGACAGTTATTCCCATAGATTCCAGCCCGACCAGCATTCTGCTGAGAAGGGTAACCGCTTCTCCGGAAGGAGAACTGCGGTCATATACATCTCCCGCTATAACAACTGCGTCAGGTCGAGTCTTTTCGGCAAGCTCCAGAAATCTGTCGGTCCAAAACGGCTGGTCTCCGTTTTCAAGCATTGATACTCCGTGAATTACCTTTCCGAAATGCAGATCGGAAATATGAAGGAATTTCATAAGGCTGCTCCTTTCTGATTGAATGTGTGAGTAATCGGTTCAGAGAAAATTATACCACATTAATGCATGATTTTTCAAGACATGCTATATGTATGATGATTGTTTTTTTGTGATAGGTGCTGACAAATGCTTTACAATCTCAGGCAGTTATGTTATTATCATATCGAAAAAATACAGGCGGTGAATGACGGTGTATTGTGAGTATAATATAATTGACATTGCGGATATTTCGGGCAGTGATATTGATTACTGCCGAAGAATGATGAGCGATACGAGAAGGCAGCGGGTCGACAGACTTCGCTTTGAAAAGAGCAGAAGGCAGACCGTTGGGGGGGAGCTTCTGGCGCGGCGAATGATCGCCTCGCGCTGCGGAATCGCTCCCGAGAGCATATCATTTTCACTGACCGAATTGGGAAAGCCGTATGCGGCGGAGCTGCCCGTTGAATTCAGCATCAGCCACAGCGGGGATTTTGTGCTGTGCGCCCTGAGCGATCATCCGGTTGGGGCGGATATAGAAAGAATTCGCGACGTCAGTGACCGTCTGGTTTCATATGTATGCTCAGAAGATGAGATGAGATTTCTTTCGGAAAACGGAATTTTGGAGGATGAAAGGAAAAGGCGCTTTTTTCGTGTCTGGACGGCAAAAGAGGCTTATTATAAATATATCGGGACCGGTATCACCTGCCTCAGGGATGTCAATACGCTTGCCCCTGATTTTCAGAGAAAACTGAAATGGTTTTATTATGGCGGGTATGCTGTCAGCATTTTTGGCGACAGTGTGCTCTCTTTGAAGAAAAAAAACCGCCGCGTAGGCGGTGGTTATGAAGAAAAGTAAGTTATTGACTGTTAGAGTCTGTTCAGTTAGCGCAACTCTGCACACATGGAGATACTTCAGCAGGCTCTAAGATTTTAGCGCCAGGGAATAGACTTTCAGATAATCCTCAACAATATGCTTTTCGGTTATTTTTTCGGATAATTCCGCACAGTTGTCTGAAAGCGACTTATTATTCTCCAGACAGAATTCTATTCCCCGTGTGAGGTCATCCGGGTCATATGGCTTTGCGAGATAGCCGTTGAATTTGTGGGTCACCAGATCACTTGTTCCTCCGACATCGAATGCGGTTACCGGGGTATGACATGCGATTGATTCAAAAACCGTATTGCTCAGATTCTCTATCAGAGAACTGTTCACAAAGCAATCGCAGCATGAGTAAAGACATGCCATTTCATCTGGGTCGGAAGTATATCCGGATGAATAGAAGGGAACAGGCAAGTGCCGTGTGAATCCGTCTTGAGCCGGTCCGAACAGCAGAATAAAGCATCTGTCCTTTTTGCCGAGGCGGTTCAGAGCTTCAATCAGATAGCTGGTGCCCTTCATTGAATCGGGAGAATCCATCTGATTGGCCGCGCCGAATCCGATGACCATTTTATCGGTGGGAATGCCTCTCAGTCTTCTTTCGTTCATTTTATCATGTGTATGAAAAATGGAATAGGGGAGGGGATTGGGAATTACAAAACATTCGGAATCGCCGAAAAGCGCGCTTTTCTTTAAGATATCGCGTTCCCAGTCTGAGGGAGCGACGAATATGATATTCTTGTCTTTGAGCAGACGCCGCTTTTGTTCCCAAACCTTTTTGCAGATGTCAACTCCTTTTGTTGTGTCAGGTTTATTATCTTTGGTGTAACCGTCTTTCCATCGGGTGTCATTTTCAATTAAATTGGGATGATGTTCTGCTCCGCAGCACGGCCATGAGTCGTGAAGCGTCCAGACGATCGGTTTATTTATCTTTGCAATATCAGAAGTGCTTACGGTGCCGTTGATCCAGTGAAGATGAACGACGTCATAATCGGAATCATTGATCCATGAAATGTCAGATACGGTTACGCAATTGACGGTATGAAGTATTTTATTGGTAGTTTTTGTGAGCTTTCTGATAAGTCGGTTTTCCATTACTCTTCCCGCGGCATGCAGATAATAAAGCTTCTTTTTGGGCAGTACACATACATAATCCGCGTCGGTTTTCTTTTTTTCAACGAACAGACTCGCATCGATGCCGTATTTAATCATAGCGTTGCACAGTCTGTTTGCGGCGATGGCAGCCCCGCCTCCAGAATCCCATGAACCAAGCATCAACACTTTCATCTGAGCATTTCCTCCCGGAATGGTTCCGCTTTTATTTTTTTATGAAAATCTTTTTCTTTTTCAACAGCGCCGATAAAGAATGCCTCAGTTTCAGCCACAGCCAGTGAAGTTCGGAATTCAGCCGATTGACGTTGTTTTCCTTATTGACAAGCATTATCTCTTTTTTGGTTCTGTTGATATCCACGTCGCTTATACCGCCCGCCGAGACATGCGCGATAATAAACGGCACATAGAAAAAAACTTTGTTCATTCTGTGAAAGCGGCACAGCAGGTCGTAGTCCATTGCGTACTTGAACGATAAATCGTACAATCCGCATTCGTCATATACCGATTTTTTTACAAAGCATGAAGGGTGCATGACGGTCATTTCCAATCTCAGACGCCACCACGCGATGTGTGATTTCCTTGTGTATTTGATACCGTTTGCTCTGTCATCCCACAGAATATTTCCGCACAGGAGATCGAATTTGTTCCAGTCGTACGACATGACCTTTTCGAGAATATTTTCCTCATAGCTGTCGCCGGAATTGAGAATGCCTATAACCTCACCGTTGGAATTTGCGATGCCCTTGTTAAATGCATCGCTGATCCCTTGGTCGGGTTCGGAAATATATACAATATCAATGCCTGCTGATTCAAATTGGGGGATCAGCTCATTGATGATTTCTTCAGTTTTGTCCGTGGAATCGCGATGAATCAGTACATATTGAAGCGGTCTGTAATTTTGTTTTAATACAGATAGCATTGTGTCTCGTATTGTGTCCTCTGATTGATACGAGATAGTTATAACAGAGAGATGTATCATTGAATTATTCTCCAAAGTTATTATATAGACTCATGATATAGTATATCATTTTACATAAAAAAAGTCAAGCGTTTCGCAATAGCATAAGCGCATGTTCAATAAAAAAACACTGTCGGAACTGTCAGATGAAGCATCGGTGGTGCTTTTTGATGAAAATATAATAGAATGCGTTTGAAAAATATTTCAACGATGGGGATGCGTCAGCAAGCTCTTAGAGTCTGCCGAGAATCTCATTTATTTTTTCCCTCTTGGCAAGTCCCGGTGAGAACGCAGTCGCGTTGCCGCAGGCAGCGCCCAATTTGAGTGCGTATTCGTAATCGCGCGTTTTTTCAAATCCGGCAATGAATCCTGCTACCATCGAGTCTCCCGAACCGACGGTATTGAGGACCTTTTCCCTGACAACGCCGCAGCGGTAGATGCAGCCGTTCTCGGCAAACAGAATCGCCCCGTTTCCGCCGAGAGATACGATGACGTTTCTCGCGCCCTTTTTCAGAAGTTCCCTCGCGCAGAATTCAATGTCTCTTTCATCCGAGACATCCCGTTCAAATAATTCTGAAAGCTCCTGTCTGTTCGGCTTGATGAGAAACGGGCGATAGGCAAGGCAGTTGAGAAGCAGCTTATTTGTCGCGTCAACCACTATGCGGATGTTTCTCCATTCAACGCGCCTGAGAATCTGCTCGTACGCGTCCTCGGAAACGGTTTTGGGAATGCTTCCCGCAAGCACAATGGTGTCGCCTTCCTTTATTGCGTCGGTTTTGGCGAGCAGACAGGCAAAATCCTCCTCGCTGATATGCGGTCCCTGACCGTTGATCTCGCTCTCGTTCTCCGCCTTTATCTTGACATTTATGCGAGAAATGCCCTCCTTCAGCCTTATGAAATCCGAATGAATGCCCATATCGCATAAGCCCTTTTCGATGGCTTCGCCGACAAATCCCGCAGTAAATCCAAGCGCGGTGCTTTCCATTCCAAGTTCCGCGAGGATGCAGGAGACATTTATTCCCTTGCCACCAATGTAGTATTCCTCGGAAGTGGTGCGGTTGGTAAGTCCGCTCACAAATTTATCAAGGTGTACAATATAGTCTATTGATGGATTTAGCGTCAATGTATAGATCATTATGCAAACTCCTTAGCGATTATGATTGGCAATCAAAAGCAGACTATCAGAATAGGCTGTTTTCTTCCTGATAAGATTATACCACTTATTCAAGTAATGTCGAGCGGAAACGGTCATTTTTTTCGTTATTATACCAATAAAAATTGTCCTATCAGGTTCGCTGGATAACCGGGAATCTGATAGGACAGCTTGCTTAAGAACTCTTTATTAATAATTTATTATCATAGGTTGGTGTAGCCCATTAGTTCTTCGTCTACCTCGCGGGCGCAGTCGCGTCCGTCGCGGATAGCACGTACGACAAGGGACTGTCCGCTGTGCATGTCGCCGGCGGTGAAGATCTTTTCGACATTGGTGCGATGGGCGCCGGATTGTGTCGCAACGTTCGTGCGCCGGTCGGTTTCCACACCGAAGGCGCTCGTCACATAGCTCTCGCTGCCGAGGAATCCCGCCGCAATCAGCACCAGCTCCGCCGGAACCTCGCGCTCCGAGCCTTCCACCGGCTTCATTGTCATGCGCCCGGTGGCGGGGTCTTTTTCGGGCTGTAAACTCAGGAGCACTACGCCGCGCAGGTTGCCCGCTTCATCTTTGAGAAATTCCTTGACCGTGGACTGATAGATTCTCGGGTCGCTGCCGAAGACCGCCGCGGCTTCCTCCTGACCGTAATCCGTCTTGCAGACGCGCGGCCACTGCGGCCACGGATTGTTCGCCGCGCGGGTGTCGGGGAGCTTCGGCATCATTTCGAGCTGGAGAATGCTCTTCGCGCCGTGACGCACGCAGGTCCCCACGCAGTCGTTGCCCGTGTCTCCGCCGCCGATGACAATGACGTTCTTGTCCTTTGCGGAAATGAATGTGCCTTCCTGCAATCCGTTGTCGAGCAGCGCCTTTGTGGTGGATTTGAGGAAGTCCACGGCGAAGTAAATGCCGTTCGAGTCGCGCCCTTCGGCTCTGATGTCACGGGGATGGGACGCGCCGCAGGCGAGAATCACCGCGTCGTATTCCGCCAGAAGTTCCTCCGCCGTGACGTCCGCGCCGACATTCACACCTGTGCGGAATGCAACGCCTTCCTCCCGCATGATGGCAACTCTCCGCTCAATGATGTGCTTTTCCAGCTTCATGTTGGGAATGCCGTACATCAGCAGACCGCCGACGCGGTCGCTTCTTTCAAACACCGTGACGGAATGCCCTCTGTGATTGAGCTGGTCGGCTGCCGCCAGTCCGGAAGGACCGGAACCGATCACCGCTACCTTCTTGCCGGTGCGCACCTTCGGCGGCTGCGCCTTCGCCCAGCCTTCCGCGTAGGCTCTTTCCACAATGGAATATTCGTTCGCCCTGACCGTCACCGCATCGCCGCTGGCTTCGCCGTGCGCGCCGCAGGTGCAGGCCTTTTCACAGAGCGCCGGACACACACGGCTGGTGAATTCCGGAAAGCTGTTTGTCAGCCGCAGCCGGTCATACGCCTGCTTCCATGCTCCTCTGTAGATGAGATCGTTCCATTCGGGGATGAGGTTGCCCAGCGGACAGCCGGACATCATTCCCCCGATCATCATGCCCGACTGGCAGAACGGCACACCGCACGCCATGCAGCGCGCCGCCTGTTTTTTCTGATCCGCTTCGGAGAGCGGCTCGTGAAATTCGTTGAAATGGCGTATGCGCTCGCTTACGGAGAAGGCTGGCGCGTCCTCGCGCTGATATTCCAAAAATCCTGTCGGTTTTCCCATAGTAATCCTCTCCTTTATTGCTCACGCGTAAATTGATAGAATGCTTCAATCTTTGCTTCTTCGACGGAAAGTCCCTTGCCCTCGAATGCGGCGATGGACTGAATGATGGTCTTGTAGTCGTGCGGAATGATCTTCTTGAATTTAGGCAGGTATTCGCTGAAATTTTCCAGTATTGCCTTGCCCTTGGGGGACTGCGTTGCCTCAACGTGTTCCTCGATAAGGGCTTTTATCTTTTCCGCGTCGGAATGGGAGGTGACCTCGGAAAATTCCACAAGCTCCTTGTTGACCCGCATATAAAGCTCCCTGTCCTCGTCGAGCACATAGACCACGCCGCCCGACATGCCGGCGGCAAAATTCTTGCCGGTGCCGCCGAGCACGACCACACAGCCGCCCGTCATGTATTCGCAGCCGTGATCGCCCAC
>ONWI01000197.1 GCA_900321515.1 uncultured Eubacteriales bacterium
GACATAGACAACTTCGACAGCGACAGCGACGCGGTTGTCATGATGACCATGCACTCCGCAAAGGGTCTGGAATTCCCGGCGGTATTCATGCCAGGCATGGAGGAAGGCATCTTCCCCGGAATGCAGTCCATACTCAATCCGGGCGAAATCGAGGAGGAACGCCGTCTCGCCTATGTGGGCATCACACGCGCCAAGCAGAAGCTCTATCTCATCAGCGCCGACCGCCGCATGGTATTCGGCAATTCCCACGCCAATCCGGTTTCCCGGTTCGTCGAGGAAATCCCGGAGGAACTGATAGAGGATACGTGCCCCGAACCTGTCAGGCGCACGCCGGTCACTTCACAGCCCGTCCAGAAAAAACGTCCCTCCGACAACGACCTTGTAGGGCTCCGTCAGAAGAAAGTAGACAGTGTAAAGTGCAGCAGCTTTGCGCCCGGTGACCGTGTAAAGCATAAGATTTTCAAAGAGGGAACCGTTGTGAAAGTAACGCCTATGGGCAACGACGCGCTCCTTGAAATCGACTTCGACAGCAAAGGCCTCAAAAAAATCATGGCGAATTACGCCGCGCTGAAGAAATTATAAAGATCATATCAAAAGCCGTACCGTTCTCCGTTCAAGTACCGGAAAGCGATACGGCTTTACATTTATTATTTCTTATTTATTGAGGTCTTTGTTGATCTTTTGAATATTCGCGCGGTACACAAAGAACATCGCAACCCATATGGATGCGTAAATTCCGGCAAAGATTCCGATGTAGCCCAGCACGCCGCTCAATGAATGTTCCATCCAGTAGCAGACATAAGCGATGGGAATCATGACGCAGACCGACAAAAGAAAATTGATCATGCTCTGCGCGGCAAGGTTGAGCCTTTCGTTTTCCCAGATCACCGACATCGCCGCGAAGGCTACGCCCATGACCCCGCAGAGTACAAACTGAACGGCGACTGCGGCAATTTCGCTGCCGAATTGCTCCGCCATTGCCGGGACGACAGGGGAATAGCTTCCTTTTCCTAATGCAAGCGATGTAAAAATCGTGATGGCGTAGCCGATTGTCACGCCGATGGGGAATCCTATCAAACCTCTGAGCAATGCTTTCTTCATAAATCATTCATTCCTTTCAAAATACTTAAATCGAATAATGTCATATGCCTAAAATCTTCTTGATTTCCGAAACATACCGGCGGGAAACGAAGGCGGATTCGCCGTTCTTCAGCTTCACATGAATGGTTCCTGCGTAGCTGAGATCGAAATTCGCGGTCTTTTTGAGGTTGATTATCTCGGAATTGGATATTCTGACAAATTTCATTCCTGTCAGCCTTTCCTCCACCTGATACAGCCTCATACGCAGCCGGAATGTCCCTTTGTCGGTGACCGCCAGCACCTTCTGGTTTTCGGAGTAAACGCGATAGATGTCGTCCGGCGATAGTATCTCCGCCCGTTCGTCGTTAAATCCCGTGATGATTCCTGTGCCGCCTTCCTTTAATTTCTTTATCGCCTCGTTCACTTCGTCTGTTATCTCCGATGTATAAATCACCGCAAGCGGCTCGGAATACTCGCTGTCCAGCTTGATGTCAATTTTCATTCAGAAGCCTCCTTTCAGGTCTATGATGTCCTCTTTGCAATTGCATGTTCATTATACACCTCCCCGCTCAAACTGACAAGCGATTTTATATATTCGGTCGTTTTTTGATCACAGACGGTCGTTTTCTGCCCCGAAAACAAAAAAAGCGTACCGCCCGGAAAAGCAGCGGTACGCCCTATTGATCGGATTAATCTGTGTATATGTGTCTGCCGCGCAAAGGTCAGTCGAGGTTCAGTCTCTTGAATACCTCAGCGTATGCTTCCTCAACGCCGCCCATATCGCGTCTGAATCTGTCCTTGTCGAGCTTCTGGTGGGTCTCTATATCCCAGAGACGGCAGGTATCGGGTGAAATTTCATCCGCGAGAAGAATGTCGCCGTGGAATCTACCGAATTCGATCTTGAAGTCAATCAGCTCGATGCCGATGGTCTTGAAGAACTCGATCAGAACGTCATTTACCTTGTATGCCATTGCGGCAATCTTGTCAAGCTCTTCCTGTGTCGCCGCGCCGATGGCAAGTATCTGTGAATCGTTGATCATGGGGTCGCCCAGAGCGTCGTCCTTCAGGCAGTATTCGAGGGTCGGGCAGTTGAGCTTGGTGCCTTCCGCTACGCCGAAACGCTTGGAAAAGCTGCCGGCGGCTGTGTTTCTGATGATAACCTCCAGAGGAACTATCTGTACCTTCTTGACCAGCGTCTCCCTGTCGTTCAGCTCCTCCACATAGTGACTCGGAACGCCCTTCTGCTCCAGCAGCTTGCAGAGCATGTTGGACATTCTGTTGTTCACCACGCCCTTGCCGGCGATGGTTCCCTTCTTCTCCCCGTTGAACGCGGTCGCGTCGTCCTTGTAGGAGACAATGCAGTAATCGGGATCTTCGGTGGCAAAGACCTTCTTTGCCTTGCCTTCGTAAAGCTGTTCTTTCTTTTCCATAGTAATTTGTCCTCCCTGAATTTTAATTGTTTATAGACGGAAAATTAATATATTGAAAGATATCTGTCTATCTCCCACTCGGTAACGGCAGTGCGGAAGCTGTTCCACTCCGCCTTTTTGCCCGCGACATAGCTCTTGTAAACATGATCGCCGAGCACGCCGACAATGTATTCGTCAGCCTCCAGCGCGTCGAGCGCCTCTTTGAGGTTACCGGGAAGGCTTTCGATGCCGACAGCCTTTCTGTCCTGCTTGGTCATGGCGTAAATATCGTCGCTGATCTGATCCACCGGCTTCAGGTTGTTCCTGATGCCGTCGAGACCCGCCGCAATGCACACCGCAAGTTCCAGATAGGGATTGCACGCGGGGTCCGGATTGCGAAGCTCCACGCGGGTGCCTGCGCCTCTGGACGCCGGGATTCTGATGAGCGCCGAACGGTTGCTTGCCGACCACGCGATGTAACAGGGCGCTTCATAGCCCGGAACAAGCCGCTTGTAGGAATTGACAAGCGGATTCGTGATGGCAGCCATGCCCTTGACGTGCTTCATCAGACCGGCGATAAAGCTGTATGCCACTCCGGAAAGTCCGAGCCCGTTGGGATCGTCCGGGTCACAGAAGGCGTTCTTGCCGTCGAGGGTGCAAAGGGAAATATTGGTATGCATACCTGAACCGCACACGCCGTAGCGCGGCTTCGGCATGAAGGTGGCGTACAGTCCGTGGCGGTATGCCACCGCCTTCACGGTCAGCTTGAAGGTCATGATATTGTCGGCAGTTGTGAGCGCGTCGTCATATTTGAAGTCCACTTCGTGCTGCGCCTCGGCCACCTCGTGATGCGACGCTTCTATCTCAAAGCCCATCTGTCCGAGTGTGGTGCAGATGTCACGGCGGCAGTCCTCGCCCATATCCGTCGGGGCAAGATCAAAGTAACTTGCCTCATCGTAACTGTTGGTGGTCGCGTGACCGTGTTCGTCGGTATCGAAGAGGAAGAATTCGGCTTCCGGACCGATGTTTACGGTGTAGCCCATCTCTTCGGCTTCCTTGAGCACCCGCTTGAGCACATATCGCGGATCGCCCTCAAACGGATTGCCGTCCGGCTTGTAAACGTCGCAGATGAATCTCGCGACCTTGCCGTTCTGAGGTCTCCAGGGGAAGATCACAAATGAATCGAGATCGGGTCTGAGATACATGTCGGATTCTTCGATGCGCACGAAGCCCTCTATGGACGAACCGTCAAACATGCACTGGTTATCCAGACATTTCTCAAGCTGACTTACGGTAATCGCCACGTTCTTCATGTGACCGAATGTGTCGGTGAACTGAAGACGTATGAATTTGACGTCCTCTTCCTCCACAATCCTGACAATGTCCTCTCTGGTGTACTTTGCCATAAACAAATCAACCTCCAAATATTCGCTTTATAAATGAGAAAAAGGCGCCAGGAAAACAACTTTCCCGAACGCCATTGTTCTCCAAAGCATGTATTTATTCTACCACAACCAAACCGTCCTGTCAATCAATTCATCACAAATCAGGCATTTTCTGCCGATTGAACCAAAAGCGCGCCGACAGTCAGTTTTTTTTTGAGCAAATGACAATATTCACCACTCATTGACGGCATACATTATTGAAAGCGCTATGCCACGGTAGAGATCCTTTGTCAGACTCTCGTATTCCTGCGAGAGTCCCTTTTCTGCGGCCGCAGATTTTGCCGTGTCGGTCCACGAACCTCTGCCTCCGAATACATACGCCTCGGTCGCTGACTGAAGCAGCCTGCGATTTGCCGGCTCAATGATATCCGCTGCCACAAAGTCTGCCTGAAGCGCCTTTAACGCCGCCGCGAACCGGAATGAAAATTCGCTCAGTCTGAGCTTCTGGGCAAGGGCGCGAATGCGTTCGAGCAGCGTCGCCATACCCTCCGAAACATCCTGGAATACCGGCTTTTCCTGCATCCCCGCTATCGGTATCTCCACCATCTGAACGTCCCACTTGCCGTTGGTCGGATTTAGCGACCAGAGCTTGTTCCACGACGTCGCTCTGTCCTCAAAAAAGGCGATCATGCAGCAGGGTATTCCGTTTACACGGTCCAGCTTCTCGAAGCTGTCCAGCTCATCGGGCATGATCAGCTTGAAGTCGGTCGCTCCCCTGCGCTTAAGCTCCTCAAGCCATTCCTCGCAGGATTCGGTCGCGTATGGTACTTCGCCCACTCGCTCCGGCGCAAATCTGAAAAGCCTTTTGTCAACGCTGCTGCTGTTGGCAAGTGACGACGCAAACTGCCCGTTCCTTATATAATTCTTTGCAAGCAGCGTCAGACGACTCATGTCAAGTAATTCAATATTCATTTTTTCAAATATTCCCCTTATTTTCAGAAATATATATTTGTATTCAATAATAGCATATAGCAACCCAAATATCAAGTGAAATTTGTGCGAAATGCATACCCGTTTTTACAATCCGGATAATGAATTATATTTATCCAAAATATAATAAAAAAATGTTGACAAGTCGTTAATAATATGTTAATATAAATTGGAATGTGGAGCTGTTAACAATGAATTCACTGTTAACAAATCAAAAATTTTTCGTTAATCATCGGTTGAAAGGATTGGGGAAAGGAATGCTCAACAAGCTTTTGAAAAGCCTGCTGGTCATGTGCTGCACTATTGCATTCAGCATGCTTTTCGGGATAATTTTCTTCGGGAAGAGCTTCAGCTCTATGCTGCCCGAAAGCCTCACCGGGCTGTTTTATCCCGGACTTGCCATTACTTCCGCGGGGTTTCTGCTCGCGCTGGCTTCGGCAATCTTCATTTTAAAATATTTCATTTTCTTCACACACACCCGGGTAGTCGATTCTGAGGGCAACACTCTCAGCGACAATAATTCCCTCTTGCTCGGTTCCGTCAGGGTTCACCCGATTTTCATCACCGCCGGCGGATTACTGCTCAGCATGGTTGTCATCGGTCTGGGCTTCGGCATTATGCTCGACGACGTGACGATGTACGCTGTGAGACTCTTTACTATTGCCGCTGTGCTGCTCACCATTGCGGGGACGATATTCCTTTTCTCCGTGATCAGGCACAAAATTCGCCGGAGATTTGCCTGGATCGCCTCCGGTATTCTCGGTGTTATTGCTCTCGGCATAATACTCGCGGCTATTCCCGCGATCAGCGACCTTTCGGTTAAAGACGGCGAACTTTCCGCCATTACCGCCACGGTGGTGCAGACCTCCCCTTATACCGGATTCCTCACCGGCCCCGGCAAATCGGTGATACGCATTAAGGGCACCAGCGGCGAAATGATTCCCCTCCGGTA
>ONWI01000172.1 GCA_900321515.1 uncultured Eubacteriales bacterium
ACATTTCGCTGATTTTTTTCTGACCCTTCCCACTTTTCAACTTTGTGCAGAAATTGTGGATTTCTCAGGGTCACTGAATAGTTACATATTTTTTTATAATGCAAGCTGATCTGATTTACATTTATAAAATGATAATATCACAATGCGGATTTCAAGTCAATACATATCCTGATAATTGCGGATGAGCAAATGCCACATTGGCAGTTATGAATCAAGTACAGTCAGTCCGACGAGACTCCATGCGCCGTTATCGTGCGCAAAGCAAATTTCACTGCGTGCAATTCCGTATTTCTTGCGGCTTTCGGCTGTATGTAACACGTTTACAGTCAGATTTACTGAATCGTAGTATCTGGTGATATCCTTAACATTTCGTCCGTGCGCGCCTATAATAAAATACAGCTCGCCGTCTATTTCCCCGAAGTAGCTGCTCAGCCTTCTGACTTCAGCTTCATCCGAATTACGCCTGACAAATCGCGCGAAGGCTCTGTATGAGCTGAAGCGTTTATCGTCTATTGCGTAACAAATCATGCCGTTTTCCTCGGCGCAGACTATTTCTCCGTTTTCATCGGATTGGATTTGTATGCCGCCGAAAATGCTGCCGTTTCCGAAATCGTACACTTCGCCGTCCGAATCATCAGAGCCGGAGGCTTCTTTTTCGATTGCTTTCCGCTCATATGAACCGACCGGATAATTTTGCACAGCCGTATCACTCTTTACATGGCTGTCTGCGGGATTGACGTCGCCGTTATGACCGCACCCGTATAAATTTACTGCCATCACAGCGGCAAGAACGAATGCAGCTGCTTTTAATATTTTTCTTTTGCTGATTTTCATCATATGGTGTCACTCTCCGTAAGGGTTGTTAATAGTCCAGTATAATTATATTGACTAAATAAAAAAAATAAAGCCCTTTGCGAATTGTGTAACCATTTGTAAATGAAGATAAACGACTTTGTAACTATTTAACATTAATTTGTTAAAATAATGTTTTAAATATACAAAAACAATGACAAATAAATTTATACTGTCGAGAAATGCGCGAGCAATATCCAAGTAGCGCATTCTTTTCTTTTTGGTCTGAGTATTTTTTCTTTTCGACCAGATCTATTATATTTTTACTTATTTTTTTAAACTAATTGTAATATTTTGGTTATTTTTGCGAGTGTAAACAATTATTCATAATTGATTCTATACAATGAGCTGAAATTTAAAAAAATTGTAACTATTTGTTTTGCATTAAGAATAAAAAATCATTATAAAGATATATAAAGCAATATAAAGAGCTAATAAAGTTGTTGAATGTACACAGTAATTGTTAATTTGTGGTTGCACTTTTGTAACATTTATGTTATAATTTCATTTGTCAATCTGCCTGAATTAGCTGAAAGTGTGGGATTAATTTTGAAAAGAAAGAGTATTGTTTCATTTGTATTGATTTTTGCTTATCTGACTGTACTTATGTTCAGCGGCATGGACGGCATTGTCGTTCACGCCGAGTCACTTGGACTGAATGCGCTCAGCGGAAAATATTATACGGCAAAAGCAGTTGATTATGGGCAGATCAGGAAGGTGAGTCAGCTCTCACGGAAGGAGACAACGGCTGCCGTTTCAGGGAAAATTAACGATATTCTTTTTAAATCGGCATACCGTCCCGAAAGCATCGGAGGAATGGACTGGGTTAAGGACAATCACGGTTCGGGCATTACTTCCGTTTATGATCCCGGACTGGAAACCACCGTTTCATGGGGCTGGTTGTCATGGGGTTGTTTTTCTTACGCGTGTTTTGTTTCCGAATATTCCAGAGGCACGATAGGTTCGATAGTTGGCACGGGTATGGAATCAATTCCGACAGCCTCAGAGATTAAGGCGTTTTTTAAAAAGTGGGCAGATCCCGGCGAACATATTCGGTTTTACTATAAGTCTCAGACCGGATCCGAAAGCGTACATTCTGTGGCATATCTGGCGAGCGACGCCGACGGTTTTTATTTTCTGAGCGAATCGGGAGATGGTTTGAAGGTCAGTGTGCTTTACTGCACTTACAGCTATTTCAACAGCGTCCTCAGAGTGAAGTCCGGCGACTATACCTTAAAGGTATATGACACGTCTTCGCCCAGCATAAAATCGGGTTCTTCACCGAAAATGGCTGCGAAGGCGGACAATACGCAGATATCTATGACTAAGCCTGCTCTTCGTTACACGCCTGACACAGTTCAATACAAGGTGGCATATAACCGTGAGCTTATGAAGAGAGACGGCCGCGAGATAATGCGCGGAAGCGATGTGCAGTATATGCAGGCATGTCTGAGTTATCTCGGATATGACGTCTCTGTTGACGGTTTCTACGGGAATCAATCTGTGTCCGCCGTCAAGCAGTTTCAGGCTCAGTACGGGCTGAATTCGGACGGCGACATAGGCAAATCCACATGGTCGGCAATCGAGAAGGCGGTGGCGGATAATCCTGTCCCTGTCAAGCTGGCAATCACGTCTCACCCTCAGAATATCACGGCGGTAAGCGATGCCAATGTCAGTTTCAAAGTCGCGGCAAAGGGCACGGGTCTTAAATACCAGTGGGGTTATATGAAATCCGGTCAAAGCAGCTGGACATCCTGGAGCGGACGCAATACTGCCGTTGCTTCCGCAAAAGCGGACGCATCTCTTAACGGAATGAAGGTGCGCTGCTGTGTGACAGACCGTTACGGAAATAAGGTTTACTCCAATGTGGCGGTATTAACAGTAACCAAGAAACAAAGCACAAAAACCAATGAACTCAAAATAACCGTACAGCCTCAGAGCAAAACGATAACGTCCGGTGAAAGCGTGACCGTCTCGGTCAGGGCGCAGGGCGACGGGCTTAAATATCAGTGGTATTTCAAGAAGAAAGGAGAAACCAAATGGAGCATATGGGAGGGAAGAACCCATGCTTCTGAAAGCGTAACACCCAACGCTTCGTGGAACGGCATACAGATGTATTGCCGTATAAAGGATTCCACCGGAAACG
Source organism: uncultured Eubacteriales bacterium (assembly GCA_900321515.1). Classification (GTDB taxonomy): domain Bacteria; phylum Bacillota; class Clostridia; order Oscillospirales; family Acutalibacteraceae; genus RUG762. The sequence goes on from ONWI01000172.1 coordinate 2,999, forward strand.
TCGTCAAATCGAATGACATTGTTATTACGGTGAATACCCCGGCGGTCAGGATAACCGGACAGCCCCAGAGCAAAACCATATCGCTCGGTGAAAGTTTAACCGTCGCGGTCAAGGCGCAGGGCATCGGACTTAAATACCAGTGGTATTTCAAAAAGAAAGGGGAAACCAACTGGAGCGTTTGGAAGGGCAGAACCCATGCTTCCGAAAGTGTAACTCCCAATGAGTCGTGGAACGGCATACAGATTCATTGCCGCATAAAAGATTCATACGGAAATGTCGTCAAATCGAATGACGTGGTGATTACGGTGAATACCCCGGAAACCAGAATAACCGGACAGCCTCAGGGCAAAACGATAGTTCTGGGCGAGAGCTTGACCGTCTCGGTCAAGGCGCAGGGCATCGGACTTAAATACCAGTGGTATTTCAAAAAGAAGGGGGAAACGAGTTGGAGCGTTTGGAAGGGCAGAACCCATGCCTCCGAAAGCGTAACTCCCAATGAGTCGTGGAACGGCATACAGATTCATTGCCGCATAAAAGATTCATCCGGCAAGGTCATCAAAACAAATGACGTTACAATCACCGTGACCGACAAGTGACATAGTGAACAGGCTCTTGTCGAGCTGCCGGAAAGCGAGCGGAGTTGCTCCTTTCCGGCAGTTTTTTCGGCAGCATGATAGTAAGCTTCTCCTGAAAAACACTATTGACAAATCAGGATCGCAGGTGTATAATTCATTGTAAAGTTTAATTATAGGCAAAATATGCGCGTTCGGGAAGAGTAATTCCGCCCGCCCCAAGAGAGCGAAGTCCAAGGCTGCAAGGCTTCGCGGGCATCGGCTGAATATATGGCCGCCCGAATATCTTATCAAAGAAGCGCTCCGGCGATGAGTCGGACGTGTGCCGGGCGTTAACCGGCAAAAAAGTCGGCTGCGCGTTCAGTGTGTGAACGCAAGGCAATTAGGGTGGTACCGCGGCTCCGTTCGTCCCTGTTTTTCCCCTTGAGGGAAGGCATGGCAGACGGAGCCTTTTGTATTGCTCATCATAACGGATTGTTTTAAACAAAGAAAGGATGACCAGAAAAAATGGAATGGACAGGACTTAACGAGCTGAGAGAAAAATATCTCTCATTCTTCGAGAGCAAGGGGCATCTCAGACTGCCCAGTTTCTCGCTCATTCCCAAGAACGACAACAGCCTGTTGCTTATCAACTCCGGCATGGCTCCGATGAAGAAGTATTTTACCGGTGAGATTACCCCTCCCCGCAAAAGGGTTACTACCTGCCAGAAGTGCATACGCACTCCCGACATTGAACGCGTCGGCATAACAGCACGTCATGGCACGTTCTTTGAGATGCTGGGCAACTTCTCATTCGGCGATTATTTTAAACATGAGGCAACCGCGTGGGCTTGGGAATTCCTCACTAAGACGCTTGAAATGGATGTTGAACGTCTTTGGGTTTCCATCTATGAGGATGACGACGAGGCTTTCAAAATCTGGACAGAGGAAGTCGGCGTAGCACCTGAAAGAATCGTTCGTCTGGGCAAGGAGGACAACTTCTGGGAGCACGGCGAAGGCCCCTGCGGCCCCTGCTCCGAGATTTACTTTGACCGCGGCGAGGAATACGGCTGCGGCAAGGATACCTGCGGCGTGGGCTGCGACTGCGACAGATATGTGGAAATCTGGAACAACGTGTTCACTCAGTTCGATTCCGACGGAAAGGGAACTTACACTCCCCTCGATCACCCCAATATTGATACCGGTATGGGTCTGGAGCGTCTGGCTTGTGTGGTGCAGGGCGTTGACAATCTGTTCCTTGTCGATACTGTGCAGAATATCATGAAGCATATCAGCCGCATTGCCGGTGTCAATTACGGCGATGATCCCAAGACCGACATCTCCCTGCGCGTCATCACCGACCATATACGTTCCACTACATTTATGATAGGCGACGGCGTTATGCCGTCAAATAACGGGCGCGGCTATGTACTTCGCCGTCTGCTCAGACGCGCCGCGCGTCACGGACGCCTGCTTGGAATTGACAAGATGTTCCTTACCGAGGTATGTGACACGGTCATCCATGAGAACGAAAGTGCCTATCCGGAACTTAAGGACAAGCGCGACTTCATTCACAATGTAATAGCTACCGAGGAAGCCAATTTTGCCAAAACAATAGATCAGGGCATGAAGATGCTCGAAGACTTCGTTGCAGACCATGACGGCGACACGCTCAGCGGTGAGGCGGCGTTTAAATTGCAGGATACCTACGGATTCCCGATTGACCTGACTGTGGAAATTCTCGCCGATAAGGGCATGAAGGTTGACGTTGACAGTTTCCGGCAGATTTACGACGATTACCGCTTAAGGACCAAAATGGCGGGCGTTCACGCCACAACCGAAGCGTGGAAGGGCGACGCCGATCTCTTCAAGGATATGGAGGCTACCGAATTCCTCGGCTATACCGAAAGGGAATGCGAGGCAAAGGTATTGGCAATCGTTTCGGGCGGCGAGCTCACCGACAGCGCAAACGAGGGCGAAGAAGCAATCGTCGTGCTTGACCGCACGGTATGCTATGCCGAGAGCGGCGGACAGGTGGGCGATATCGGAACCGTCAGCGGTGAGAATTGCACACTTGCCGTTGAGAATACTACCAAGAATAATTCTGCCGTCTTCCTGCACACCTGCAAAGTTTCAAGCGGACAGCTCAACGTCGGTGATACCGTCAAGGTCGCGTATGACAACGAGACAAGAATGGCAACACGCAGAAATCATACGGCGGCTCATCTGCTTCAGGCTGCCCTCCGCCAGGTGCTCGGCACTCATGTAGAACAGGCTGGTCAGCTGGTTGACAGCCGCGCCGTGAGATTCGACTTTACCCATTTCTCCGCGCTCACCCCGGATGAACTGGCGAAGGTGGAAGCCCTTGTCAACGCTGAGATTCTGAGCGCCGTTGATGTCATCAATGTTGAAATGCCTATCGAGGAAGCCAAGAAGCTGGGAGCCATGGCGCTCTTCGGCGAAAAATACGGCGACGTTGTACGCGTCGTCCGCGCGGCTGACGACTTCTCAATAGAATTCTGCGGCGGCACACACGTTGACAATACCTCTAAGCTGGGACTTTTCAAGATCAAATCGGAATCATCCGTTGCTGCCGGTGTGAGAAGAATCGAAGCCGTTACCGGCGCGAATGTTCTTGCGATGCTCAACGAGGCTCTTGCAACCATCAGTGACACGGCAGCCGCCATGAAGCTGAACAATCCCGCTGAGCTTGTGCTCAAAGGCGCGTCGATGACAGCCGAGCTTAAGGAAAAGAACAGGCAGATCGAGCAGCTTTCCTCAAAACTTGCGTCCATAGAGGTTGAATCTCTTGTGATGAATGCCGTTTCTGTCGGAGATACAAAGCTGGTTGTAAAAAGATTCGAGGGCGTGAAGCCTGACGGGCTGCGCACAATGGGCGATAAGGTGCGCGACAAGTGCGCCGACAGCATTGCGGTGTTCGCGTCGGTCAACGGCGAGAAGGGCACGATATTTGTTGCAGTCGGTAAGGATGCTCTGGCTAAGGGAGCGAATGCCGGCAAGATTGTCAAGGCTGTGGCTCAGGTAACGGGCGGCAATGGCGGCGGCAAGCCTGATAACGCTATGGCTGGCGCGAAGGATCTTTCCAAACTGGACGAAGCGCTTTCCAAGGCGGAAGAAATCGTTGCGGAATTCATTGCCGAATAAGATAGACAAAGCTATAGGGAAACACCCCCGCTTCGGTCAAATACCGAAGCGGGGGTGTTTGTGTCTGGGAAAATCAGGGCTTGCTGTATGCCCAGAGATTGCGTATCTGTTTTTTTATGTCGCTGTATTTCCAGAGTTTTTCTGAATTAATGTAGCTGTTTGAATCGTTTACCTTTATCTTTCCGTTGACATAGTCTGTAAAGACTATGAAATGTCCGCCTGTGGTGAAATAGCCTTTGCCCATGATTGCGATTATTGGATGGCCCTTTTTCAGCTGATTCTTGATAGCTTTTTCGCTGTTGGCTATCTCAGTTGACTTAATGCCGAGTTTGGCAGCGCCTTTGTCCATGAGTTTCCATGATGAACCGCTGCCGGGAATGCAGTAGCCGTTTTTGATGGCGAACTTCGCCATCTTGTCGGGGGTAAGCGTGGTGTCGTTCAGCATATACATTGCCACCATCGAAAGCGCGGTTGGTCCGCAGCCGCTTGTTCCTATGCAGCCGGTGCCGTATTTGTTATATCCCCATCGGTTGTCCCACTGGATAAAAAGCGGAATAGTCTTGCTGTTTTTATATTCCGTCAGATTGAATGTAACTCCATTGTAAGTGTCCTTGTTGAGCGGATAATTCAGAACGAATTCTTTGGCCTCCTTGTTTCGATCCAGCAGGCTGACCAGATAATCAGGATATCCCGTGGTGTCTATCTTGACGGTTACGGCTTTGGAGGAAACTGTTTTGCCTACGTTGTCGGTGACGATACATTTTACTTTCATATTGTGCCATGACGCGTCTGATATTGCGCAGATGTCGGCGGAATCGAGCGTGTCCCATTGGCTCCACGACGTATCGTCCTCTTTTTTTATGTACCATTGATAACTGAGTCCTATGCCGGAGGCTGCGATATTGAAATCCGCTTTACCGTTTATCACCACGCAGACATCGGAGGGCTGTGTGGTAATACTCAGCGGAGCATTCACCGTGATTTTAGCCGGAACAGTTTCGGCCATTCTGCCGAGATTGTCGGTGATCACGCATTTGACCTGCATGCCTTCCCATGTGCTGTTGACTTTAGCTGTTGTCTGTGAGGTGGTTCGTTTGCCCCATTTGCGCCATTCGGTCTGACCGTTTTTTTGTAATACCAGCAATATCTGACGTCTATGCCTGATGCTTTTGCTCTGAATGTTGCTGTGCCGTCCAAATCATATGTTGTGTCCTCTGGCTGTTCGGTGACAGTGAGCGGAGAATCGAGCGTGACCGTGATGCTTTCGCTGGTCACCGAAGCGCCGGATCCGTCGGTGATTATGCATATGAGCTGCATCTTCTCCCATGTCTTGTTGGAGACGGCGGAAGTGACTGCTGTGTTGTGTCCTTTCCATTCAGTCCACAACAGTGCCCCGGCCTTTTTGAAATACCACTGATATTTGAGGCTGCTGCCTGCCGCTTTCACTGAAAACTTTGTTCTTTCTCCGAGTACGGCAATTGTATCGGCGGGCTGACTGATTATCTGAAGCGGTATGTCTGTTTTTATCCGCGCAGAACGTGAATAGACGCTGTTTCCGTAACTGTCGGTTATCTCGCATCTTACAAGCATTCCGTCCCATGTAGTGTTTGCGGACGCTGATGTCCTTGATGTGTCGTGCCCTCTCCATTTGCTCCATGCGGCGGCGTTGGCTTTTTTGAAATACCATTGATATTTTAGGTCTCTGCCGCTCGCACTGACTCTGAACGTGACTTTCTGACCGGGTTTAGCCGATATGTCATCCGGCTGTGCCGTTATCAGAATTGTCTGTTCTGTCTGGACGGAGGATACTTCTGTTATACCTCCGGAAGCCATTACGACAGACGCTTCAGGCAGATATGCAGTGCCGGTGAGCATTACACAGGCAGCGGCAGCCGCAACTATTCTCTTTTTAACTTCATTTGATATCTTCAAAAATAACACACCATTCTTTTTATTGTATACTCATTTTGGATTGAAAGTTAGAGCCTGCTGACGTTTCTCCGCGTGTGCGGAGTTGTGCAAGCCGTGGGTGAAGAGATACCTTATATTCCGGCTGACAGAAATTTGCTTCCCTTCACCGCAAATCGCCAGTTTCTCAGAGCATCTTCGCCCGCGTAGTCAATGTTGATTCTCCTGCCTTTGGCAATTTCCGGTCTGAAGCCGTCATCTTCCAGCCAGAGGCGGTCGCCGCACAGATCCTCGCCGTAGAGCGATTTGTCTATGCCCATGGCAATACACAGCTTGCCGGGACCGCTGCAAAGGTTTTTTAACCGGTCGGTGCCGCGGCGCTTCATCATCAGTCCTATGCCGTCCACAGGCTCCAGCGCACGCAGAAAAATGCAGTGGGGAATGTCTGCGCGGTTGACAATTATATTCATGCAGCTGTACATTCCGTAGATCAGATATACATAGGCATGTCCGCCTTGGGCATACATGATACTTGTCCTTTCGGTACGTTTTCCCCCATAGGCGTGGCAGCCTTTATCTGTTTCGCCCATGTATGCCTCAAGCTCGACTATTCTTCCGGAGGTGAGTCCATCTGGCGAATCATGCACCAGAATCTTGCCGAGCAGGTTTTGGGCGGCGACAAGTCCGTCGCACAGGTAAAAATCACGCGGCAGTTTTGATGCGCAATGCGGATTGTTCATTTCAGACTTCACCTCATTCAGCAGTCGCGGGATTAAGCAAGGCGTAATCGTTCGCGGTTTCCTCAGCCTGTTCCTGGAGATCGACATACTGTTCCAGACACAGGTCGTTTACATACATGTACGTTGCGTGATTTACTCCCACATATCTTATATGCCACGGTTCATAATCAATTCGCGTAATATTGGCTTTGTTTTCCGGATAGCGAATTATAAAACCGTACTTGTAGGATTTTTCAGAGAGCCATTTGCCCTCCGGCGTCTGGAGGTAATTGTGGTCGGTGGTGTTGTCGTTGCTCACGTCTATGGTGTTGCCAAGCTGATGTTCCGAATTGCCCGGGGTCTGTGTGGTGTTCAGAGCAAGCACTCTGGCTTCGGTTGAAGTCTTGCCCTGTGCCATCAGATTCTTCACCGCTTTGTTGTAAAGTTCACTCTGCCGGGCATAGCTGCGGTATCCGCTTATGATGTGCATACGTCCTTTTATTTCGCTGTACATTGCGTAATACAGCTTTTTGTAGGCTTCCATAGTCTCCCGGGTTACATATAATCCCGTATAGCCTTCGGCGGTGTAGTTGTCAGGAATTTTGACTAAATCCTTCGGCACATATTCCGCGCTGAGAGCGTTTTTGTAATTGGCTATCATCAGTTTGTCGTAATAAAGCGGCGGAAGTATGCTGTCGGGCGGGAGCGGCTTATATTTGGCTATTACCTTTACCTGAGCCGATATTTCCCCGGAGGTTATACCCAGCAGGGTATTTCCGCTTTTCTGAGCGACTATCTTTCCGTTTTGCACGCTCAGTATGCCGTCGTCCGCAATTTCCCATGTGTATTTCACATGGGCGTTTTTAGGCACAGCCTTCGGCTCGGCTTCCAGCTTGTCGCCTACATATACCGCTAATTTATCGCAGTCAAATGTAATGCTTTGGAGCTTGCAGTCAAGCTCTCTGATCATGGTTCTGCCAGGAGAAACGGTTTTTTTGCAAATTGCCGCGACCGCCAAAAGTGAAATCAATATATATATCGTCCTTTGCACTGTAAGCGGTGTGATGACGAGATTTTTTTCTTCATTCAGCTTTATTGTTATGTCCTTTATAATCATGCACCTCTTGATTTGGCTGATCGGAAATGTCAACCAAAAAATACAATACAAATCCAGCCGCACGCCGGTTTTTCCGACATGCGGCTGATTTAATCAACAGCGTTTTCAGCCCGCTGGAGAAGTGGCTTTTGTGGTGCCTTTGGCGGTCGTGCTTTTGGTGGTACCATTGGCAGTCGTACTCTTGGTAGTGCCCTTGGCAGTCGTACTCTTGGTAGTGCCCTTGGCGGCAGTGCTCTTGGTAGTGCCCTTCGCCGCAGTACTCTTGGTAGTGCCTTTGCCGGTCGTGCTCTTTGTGGAATCTTTGGCTGTCGTACCGCCTTCGCCGGCTTTGGTAGAGGTTGTATCCTTGCGGGTGGTCAGCTTGGAATTGGCGATTCCTTTGAGGTTGGGAAGGAATATGCCATGGATTTCCTTTTCGTTGCCCTCATAGGTCATGTCGTCGTCGTAGATGAATTTGATGAGCTTGTCCGCATTGACGCTGAGGTTTGCCGCAAGAGCCTCATTTCCGTTGTTCATCTTCTGAACGGAATAACTTCCCTTGATTGGAATGGATATCTGCTTGGTCTCATAATTGGCGATTTCGGCTGCCTCAGTGACCAGACCGACCAGTTCGCCTTTGCTGAAATCCGTGGTGACGTATTCCAGGCATGAATACGCTATGCTCAGCAGATCAACCTTGCTTATATCCTTGAGTTCAGTCAGTATTTCGGTAAGCACCTTGCGCTGACGCTTTGTACGTCCGAAGTCGGAGTCTATCTTTCTTATTCGGGCGTAGTTGAGAGCTTCGGCGCCGTTCATATAATAGGTTCCCTTGCCCTTGCTGAATCTTTTGAATACACCGTACACTTTATGGCTGCACATGTACCGTGCCTCGGCGGATGTGACGGTTATCTTGATGCCGCCCTTGCCGTTGATCTTGCCTATTTTATTTACAACTGTCTTGAACGCGTTGAAGTCTACAATGATGTATTTGTCAACGTTTATTCCTAAATTTGCCGAAATCGTCTGCTTCAGCAGGTTGACGCCGCCGACGGAATATGCGGTATTAAGCTTGGAACCGTATTTTCCGGGTATCCTTACATACATGTCGCGCTGGAATGAGGTCATTTTGAGCTTTTTGTGTTTGCGGTCTATCGTGAGCATCATCATAGCGTCGCTTCGTCCTTCTTCGCTCATTGAACGCCGGTCGCTGCCTATAAGCAACACATTCTCAATCTCGGAGTCAAACATTATGGGCGTATCGGGAAGTTCGATCTCCGTGTCGTCTACGCCGTCCATCTCCGCCGCAGCCTCGGCGTCTGCCTTGGCGTTGTATGACGAACCGTTTTCGCGCTGATTGACGTTATTGTTTTCGACAAAATTCATCCGGTTGAGGAGTGCGCTTGCCCCCAAGCCGAGCGACATCATAAACGCCAAAAAAAGGCACATTCCCGTAATGGTGGCTTTTTGCCACATTTTCATCGGTTTGCGGTTGCGGCCCTTCTTTTTGCCGCGCTTTGAGATGTTGATTTCTGATTCGCCCTCGCCCGACAGTTTAGGAACGTAATATTCGACATCTCTGATTATTGTGCCTCCCTGGGTCTTCTCCTTTATATGTTCAACCCTCGAAGCGCCGTTTTTGCTGATTTCATATCGTTCCTGAAAATCCCTTTTGTGTTCCCTCCGGCGTTCCGCAGCCTCGCGGAATGTGTCTATCAGCGGGGGTTCCTCACCCGGTTCGAGTTGTCTTTCAGGACGTGAGGATCTGCGCTGGAAGCGTTTTGCGTTCTCGGGACGTTTGCAGCCATAGGTGGCACCGTTGGGATGGAAGCGTCCGTCCGGTTTTGGCGCTATATCAGCGGCTTCATCACGCATCTGTGATTCCATGCGCAGACGTTCGTCGCGGTAGCTGCTTATCGGCTTAGGATCATAATCAATTTTGTCGTCCCCGTTTTGCCTGCCGTTGAAATCACGTCGGCATACGCCGCGTTCAACGTAATTGCGCGGCATGGAATCCTTGATAGTTCTGATATTCCGCGAAAGCTCGCCGCGTTCCGTGTTGTCCATCGGCTGTCATCTCCTGTCATTTATTTTGTAAATAATCATTTGTCGCTGAAATGGTCGCTGTCGTAATCATCGTTGTAAATCAACTTGCACACATATTCGTAAAGATCCCTGGTGACGCTAATGTTGCGATCAATCATATCCTTGTCGGGATTTTCCCAATTGTCCGACGGATACCGGCATTCGATGTAATATCTGTTCAGCAGCGCGGTCTCGCTTATAAAGCGGTTGAACTGCGAATTGTACTTGCACGCCTGACGCACCAGCCAGGAGAGATTGTGCCCGTCAAATGTCTGTCCGCTCATGAAGAGCAGATATGCCTTCAGTGATTTTTCTATGGTCTGCTGGCAGTGAAATCCTGCGGAATTGAGGCAAGTGCCGCCCTCAGAGAGCTGCAGCGCCGCGTCGAGATCCTCGCTGGCGTATTCCATCCATTCAAAGTAGTGGCGGCTGTCCCTTTTGCCATGTCTATTCCGACTCATACAGCACAACACCGCCGTTCAGTATACCTCGCCGAGCGAATGTATCCGGGTCCTTGATTGCGTCATTCCACTTTTGGCTGTTGTATACCAGCACGTCATACGGTACTTCGCATTCCAGGGTGAGATAGATTTTCTGCTCGGTTTTGGAGCATTCGTTTTCCCTGATTATTACGCACAGCTTGAAAGAAACCAGCTCACCGGCGGGCGTATGTTTTTCGTTGAAGATAATAATGCGCACGGGCTTCACCAGTTCGGCAATGCGTTCGCACAGATCTGTAATTCTTTCGTCGTACACCAAAAGCCGTCATCCCTTTCATACCATATAAAATTACATCTTAATTGTATCAGATTTTTTCAGGCTTTTCAATAATATTAAATTAATTATATGTTAATGAAAATTACAGGTGTCACGAATAATGACATCTTAAATGTCAATAATAGCATTGCGGATGTATTTATACAATTATTATGAAGAAGGGTTGCAGATCATATGAGAAAAAATAGAACAGGGTTGCCGATGAGGGCAAAAAAACGATCCCTAAGCAGTCTTGCGTCATTTGCGCTGTTTGTAACGGCAGCTGCCATTGCGCTCAGCGCCGTGATATTGAGGTTGGGCAAGGACAGGATAATCGACGCGGAAGACGAGCCGATGAGCATTGCCTCGGAACAGACAATTTCTACATCGTCAGTACAGCGCGGGAATAGCGAACCGACGACAGCCTCGACATCTGCGCAAAGCTCGGATTACAGGCGTAATCAGACCCAACCATCTGTCAAAAAAACAGCGGAGGACGAATACGACGACCATGAGGACAGCGAGGAGACAATAGCGATACAGGTTATGGGAAACGACATTACCTATGTCCGACCTTCAGGCGGCGCGATTATCAAACCGTGCAGTATAAATGAGCTTGCCTTTTCGAGGACAATGAAGGACTGGCGAGTGCACAACGGACTTGATATTGCCGCCGAAAAGGGAGAGGTTGTCAAGTCGGCTGCCGAGGGCAAGGTGACTGACGTCATGCACGACGCGTTATTCGGGACTACGGTAGTAGTCAATCAGAACGACGGTCTGATGGTTTATTACCGCGGACTCGGCAAGGATACCGCGGTCCGCGAAGGCGAAAACGTTGCCGCAGGGGCGACAATAGGGACTGTCTGGGAAATCCCCTGCGAAGCCGCGGACGGAATCCACCTTCACATTGAGGTCATGAGCCAGAACAAATATCTCGATCCGGCGAAGGCGCTGGGAATCAAATAATAAATATTCACTGAAAAGACCGTCAAAGTCAATCCGGCAGACGGTCTTTTTTTATATTTTATGCGATTTTTAATATTTTACACTATCATATTGAATGAAAAGGTGGTATAATTTTAAGTGAGAGTAAAATAAAGAATAATATCGCAAGGAGAATACTGCATTATGAAAAATTTTTGGAACAATTACATCGCTGGCTTTTTTACCAAATACGTCGATATTGACGGTCTGGGGAAATGGATGTTGTCCATGCTTCCGAAGCTGGTTGGCGGATTGCTGATATTGGTTATCGGATGGTGGCTGGCGGGTGCGATAGCGCATCTCGTGGTCAGAGGCATGGAACGCGCAAAGGTGGATCAGGGCGTGAGGGAATTTCTCTATTCATGCGTCAAGATAATAGTCAAGATATTGGTTGTTATTACCGCGCTGTCCACAATGGGAATGAATGTCACCACACTTATCGCGGCTCTCGGCACGGCGGGCGTTGCAATAGGTCTCGCGCTCAAGGACAGTCTTTCTAATTTTGCAAGCGGAGTGCTAATACTCTTCAATCACATATTCAAGGTCGGAGATTTTATCGAGATTGACGGTCAGAAGGGCACGGTACGGCGTATTGAACTCATGTTTACCACTCTTGCCACTGCTGACAACAAACGTCTGGTTATCCCCAATTCAGTCATAACCAGCGATATGATAATCAATTACACCGCGAAGAATACGCGCCGTCTTGAACTGACGGTGGGAGTGGCGTACGGCTCGGATATTCTTGCCGTTAAAAAGGCGATCACCGCCGCGCTAAAAGCCTGCGGCAATGTAAGCTGGGAAAAGGAGCCTATTATAGGCATCGCTTCATTTGACGACAGTGCGATTACCTTTGATATCAAGGTATGGGTCAAGACCTCCGCCTTCATCGAGTCGCAGTACGTCATAAATGAAAACATTCTCGCTGAGCTTGACAAGGCCGGAATCGTGATTCCGTTCAACCAGCTGGATGTACATATGATTGACTCCAAGGCGTGACGCTATATGGGAGAAGATAATATGCAGAATAACCCGAATTCCGCAAATCCGCCGAACGAGAGCAGATTCAGAAGCCGTTCGGCTCAGATCGCGCCGTCAGACGATTCCTCACGTCAGGCGGTCCGTCAGGTCAGGACAGAAGCGGTTACGCGCAGTAACCGGGATCCCCGTCCGGCGCCGGAGCCAAGCAAAACCGTTCCGCAGAAACGGAGAACCGCGCCCGATCAGGAGCTTACTCCGGTGAGAACGTCCGAACATCGTCAGAGTCAGGCAAAGCAGGACGGAGCGGAACGGCAGAGCCGTCCTCAACCGGTCAGCACTTCGGATTCATCCGAGCGCAATCAGGTTCGTCAGAAGCAGTTTGTTGTTGTTGGCAGACCTAAGTCGGAAAAGCCGCAGAATAACAAGCCGAAACCGGTAATAGTGGACAGTCCTAATATAGACTCGAAAAAAACCGGCGACAATAAAGATATCGGTACTGACAGCGGCGAAAGCAGTCGCAGCAGCGGGAAAAAGTTCTACTTCCAGAGGCCGGGAGAGATATCCACCCTGCGGAAAATGCTGATACTTGTTTTCGGGCTACTTTTCGGATGGTGCATTGCCCCGGCGTTCTTTCACATAAGGGGAATAGGGGTTATTTCATCGTCCGCGGTTATGCTCGGAATATGCCTGACAGCGATGTTCTGGCATCTGATAGACCGTAACTGGACGTTCAAAAAGGCGGCTGTTATAACACTTGCCGCTCTGCTGTTCACCGCATGTGTGACGGCATTCTGCGTGGTGACCGGGATTATGTTCAAGGCATCGCTCACGGCTGTACCATCTGATTATCCGAATTATACGGTGGTTGTGCTGGGCTGCAAGGCTCACGGCGACCAGCCGAGCTGGATGCTGAACGACCGTCTGGAAAAGGCATATTGCGTGCTGAGCGATAATCCGGGCGTAAAGTGCGTGGTTACCGGCGGAATGGGAGACGACGAGCAATTCACCGAAGCGTATGTTATGAGGAAGTACCTTGTGGAAAAGGGCATTTCTCCCGACAGGATATATATGGAGGAGCTTGCGGGAAGCACTGAGGAAAACCTGCTTTACACCAAAACCCTGATCAAGCTCAACGGACTTTCGGAGAATATCGTGATAGTTACAGACCGTTTTCATGAGCTGCGGGCGAGGATATGGGCTGAAAAAAGCGGATTCAGGAATATCTTTTCCGCGTGCTGTGAAACTCGGCCTTATCTGGTGACAGGCTACTGGTTCCGAGAGATGTTCGGACTTGCGCGGCTGTATGTCTTCGGAGTATAAAGTGAAAGGATTGTAGAAAATTGATCATAAGAGAAATGGACGCAAGGGACATAATGGGAATTGTGGGACTTATCCGCAATGAACTTGGATATGACGATATTTCTTCCGACATATACGACAGGGTAATAAGAATATACAATGCCGAAAATTATGTTACATTCATCGCCGAGGAGGACGGAGCCGTTATCGGATTTGTGGGAGTAATGCGCGGGCTTGCATTTGAGCTTGACGGCGAGTATGTGAGAGTTATCGCGCTTGCGGTGAGCCGCGCCTATCGCAGCCAGGGTGTAGGCAGCAAGCTCGAAGCGCGTGTGGAGCGGTATGCCAAAGAAACCGGAGCTAACAGCATTGTCATCTCCAGCGGACTCAGCCGCAAGAGAGCTCATGTATTTTATGGCAACAAAGGCTATGAGAAGAAGGGCTACAGCTTTATAAAGCGTCTGGCTGACGATAAGAAATTTTCATATAACGACGTTATATATACTCCTATTCCGTCGAGGCTGGGCAAGGATGAAGGTTACGACGCAAGCTGGTTTGATGATGATGAACCCCAGGAGAAATCCGAAGAATAAAACATACTTATAAAACTCACGCCTTCGCGCATATACATTGATAAAACGATTGATCAATGTTGATGTACGGAGGCGTTAATTCTGTGACTATTGCTTTGAAATTGAAAAAGGCTCTTAAACGCAAAAAGGTTGTTATTGCCCTGATCTGCATTTTGCTGTGCATTGCGGCGCTTTTTGATTTTGCCGCGAAGATGTCGGAGTGGCACAGGGAAGCGAGCGGAAGGCTGTTGAAATGGGTGGATTTCAACGTGACCTCAGAGGCTATGAGGGACGCCTTGCAATACGATGCAGACACTCACGGGCAGAGGTATGAGATACATTGGACAGACCTGCTCGCCTGTCTTGGCGCAAGGTATGGCGGCGATTTTTCCCATTATAAAAAGGAGCACATGGAATCTATAGCGTCGCGGCTAAAAAAAGGCGAGAGCATAGAGGAGATAACGGCTGATATGAAGTATTTTGAATACTACAGCGTGGCTTATGAATCGGTGCTTGGCGGACTGGTGGGAGAGTATTCTGTTCAGACCGGCCAATCGGCTTCAGGCGCGCCGGAATTCGAGCAGAAATACGGGCTTAAGGCTTTCTCACCAATTGCGCGGGGATGGGCTTTTTCGCACAGCGATGATTTCGGCGCCTCCAGGGCGTTCGGATACAAGCGGCGGCATCTGGGGCATGATATGTTCGGAAGCGTCGGAACTCCGGTTATCAATGTCGAGACCTGCGTGGTGCAGGTTCTTGGCTGGAACAGGTACGGCGGCTGGCGGATAGGAATGCGCAGTCTTGACGGACGGCGGTACTATTATTACGCCCATCTCCGCAGCGGTCATCCGTATGCCGCGGGACTTGAGGAGGGACAGACGGTTTACGCCGGCGATGTCATAGGTTATCTGGGGATGACGGGATATTCTGAAAACGAGGACTACAACGGGATGCAGCGTCCGCACCTGCACTTCGGAGTACAGCTGATATTTGATGAGAACAGCAAAAACGAGATTTGGATAGATCCTTACGAGCTTATTAAATTCCTTGGCAGCCACCGTTCGGCGGCGGTCAGCGTCGGCGGAGGGGATTATAAAAGAGAAAGGCTTTATTATGACTCAATTGAATAATTGATGCGGACGTCGAAATTAATTTTTTTCAAAACGGTTGATATTTTGAGTGATTTATGGTAAAGTATTTTTGAAAATACCGGTGAGAGGGTGTGTCGTTAATTCCATGAAAAGAGTAAAGTATGTTAAAGCAAGAAAGGTAGGAATACAGCCTGTCGCGACGCGCGTCAGAAAGGTTGAAAACATAAAGGCATACCCAAAAAAGACCACATTCATACGCACAGAGCTCAGCGACGGATGTTATATGATGACATACTATTTCAGGCGCGGACCATACGGCGAACTGTCTCCCGAGGACATAAACTCCGCAACTCACTTTGAGCGCGCCGTGTATGACAGAAAGGATAATCTGCTGGGCAGCACTTCTGGTGAGCTGACCGACAAAATCAGATGGTAATTTATTTCAATCTTCGACGCAAATAAATTGTCTGCTTTCCATCGAACATTAAAGCCTGCCGACGTATCTCCACATGTTCGGAGATACGTCGGCAGGCTCTTTTATATCTGACTAAGTTCACTGAGTTCCCTAAATGCTGCCGCGCGGTCGGATGCACCGAATACGGCATTGCCCGCCACCATCATGTCGGCTCCCGCTTTGGCAGCCATGCGAACATTGGAAGCATTCACGCCGCCGTCGATCATTATGGGAATGTTCAGCCCGCGCGCTGTGCATTCCGCTTTGATGACGGATATCTTGTCAAGGCAGTCGGTCATCATGGACTGCCCTCCGAAGCCTGGTTCCACGGTCATTACCAGAATATGTTCTATCATGTCGAGGTAAGGGAAGAGAGCTTCCGGCGAAGTCTTGGGCTTGATGGAAAGACCCGCTTTTTTGCCGCATTTGTGTATGAGGTCGATGCATTTGTCCAGCTCGCTGTCGCATTCGGTATGAACGGTGATAACGTCGGATCCCGCCTTGGCGAAATTTTCTATGTAATTGACGGGGTCGGTCATCATCAGATGAACATCGAAAACCATTCCCGTGATGGGGCGAAGCGCCTTTACCATCGAATATCCAAAGGTGAGATTGGGCACGAAGTGCCCGTCCATTATGTCGATGTGAAGCACTTGCGTGCCGGCCGATTCTATCTCTCTGACCTCTTCACCCATTCTGGTAAAGTCCGCCGAGAGCAGCGACGGAGCTATGACAGCCATTTTGAATCATCCTTTATATTTGTGATGTGAATGTGTGCTTTATATATTCTAAATGATTAATTGAAAAATTGCAATACCGGATTTATATTCGTCACAGCAATCAATTTTGGACTCAATTTTAGTTACACTTGTTTAAAAATTGATTTCCGTGTTTATTCGTTTTGGCTTGAAAGCAAAAGTCTGATTTTAGTCGGGAATGGACATCAATTCTTTTCTATGTCGGAAAATATTTCTGAGAATTCCATTATTATGTCGTTTGCCGCCATGGAATGCTGGGAATATTTACCCGCCGCGCTGTCGCCTGCCATGCCGTGAATGTGTACGGCGCACGCGGCAGCTTCCTCGGGCTTCATTCCCTGAGCCAGCAGAGAACCAAGCAGACCCGCAAGCACATCTCCGCTGCCGGATTTTGACATTCCGGGATTTCCTGTGAGGTTGATCGAAATTTGTCCGTCAGGAGTTGCGCAAACGGTGTTTGCGCCTTTTAGTACCATGTACACCCCGAATGTCATGGCAAACGATGAAGCTACCTCCAGACGCTGCGACTGAACCTCCACATTTGTCTTGCCGACAAGCCTTGCCATTTCGCCAGGGTGCGGAGTCATCACTATCGGCGCCTTGGCTTCGCCCAGCACACCGAGATCGTCCTTGATGGCGTTTAGTCCGTCAGCGTCAATGATAATCGGCACTTCGGAATTGCGTATTACAGCCTCGACTACTTCAGTTACATCCTTGCCCTTGCCCATTCCGCAGCCTATCATAACAGCTGTTGCGCTCTGCATTTTTTCAAGTATCAGCGGAATAGAATCGACGGAGACCGTTCCGGATTTGCTGCTTTTCAGCAGGTGATAGACAGGATCGACCAGATTTGCTGCAACAATCGGGTATATTTCCGCCGGAACGGCCATTTCAACCATGCCAACACCGGAGAGAACAGCCGCTTTGCCGGCAAATGTTGCGGAGCCTGCCATTCCGATGCTGCCGCATATGCACATCAGCTTGCCAAAGGTGCCTTTGTGGGTATTATTGCTGCGCTTGGGGAAGCACCGGCGCACATCTTCGTAGTCGATGGTTGAAATATGGTGTTCCTGCTCCTGAATGGCGTGCTCCGGAATGCCGATGGATGCGACATGCACATCTCCGCAGTAATCCACCGCGGGATATATGATATGTCCGGGCTTGCGGGTGGAGAATGTAACGGTATGATCTGCCTTGACGCAGACCCCGGAAACTTCTCCCGAGTCGGAATCCACGCCGCTCGGAACATCAACCGAGACTATTGTGCCGCGGGAAGAATTTATCATTTCAATGACCTTGCCCAGCTCATCGCTGACTCCGCCGTGAAATCCCACTCCGAAAATCGCGTCAACGATAATGTCTGAATTTTCAATTGTCTTGGCAAATTCCTGCCTGTCCTCGCTGTGTGTGAAGGAAAGTATCCTGACGCCGGTAGCTTCTATTTCCTTGAGGAATTTTTTTGCGTTGTCGGTAGTGGGAGTCCCCAGGGCCAGCAGTACCCGGACCTTGGCGCCGCCCTCCAGCAGTCTTTTGGCGACAACAAATCCGTCTCCGCCGTTGTTTCCTATGCCGCAGACTACGGCAACCGATTTGTTTGCCGAGCCTAATATCTCATTGATTATGCGGCAGACAGATGCGCCCGCGTTTTCCATAAGTCTTGTATGGTCAAAGCCGCCGCTGGTGACAGCATAATCCTCCAGTTTTTTTGTCTGCGCGTTGTTAAGTATTATCACAGTAAAAATCCTCCTCGCTTTTTGATAAAAAACAAAGAGACAAGCGCACCCGCTAAGGGCAGCTTGTCCCGGTGCCGTTTGGATATTTTTTTATCAGAGATTATTCTCAGTTTTTCTTTGTCTTTGAAAAAAACTCACGGTAGACAGTGGCGCTGACCGAAGTCTTCATAGCGTCGAGCATTTTTTGGTTAGGAGTGAAGAAGAGGACAGTATTAAGACCGTTTTTTTCATCCTTGTAATAAATGTAAATAGTGTTTGGGTCACTTTTGCTTACGGAATAGTCCCTCGTTTTGGTAACCGGAAGTTTTGAAAGCGCTTCATCGCCGAAGCGGCCGATTTTTTCCACGGCTTTCAGATCAACGTCGATCAGATGCTTTCTTTTGCTTTTCGCGCTGATTTTGTCAAATGAAATTTCCCCGTCAAAATAAGCGTATTCATATTCAATCATCAAAACACGTCTGCCAAAATAAACAGTGAGGAATAAGCCGACCATCAGCAGCATCGGCCCCAGCATTCCGGACGGATCATGTATGGATGCCAACGCCATCAGTTCATATGAAATCAGAAAACCACCGCCGAAAACAGCTATTACTTTGCCAATATGGATGGCGTCCATTTTCTTTTTCACAAGGCATTCACAAACAATATCGCTGACCATAAAAAACGCAACCCCTTAAAAAATGATTTTTGCTTATTATATCATATCATTGCGATAAAAACAACATTTTTTTATCGAATTTTTTATTATTATGGAGGCTGGGTAAATTCTGTTTCGGATGTATTAAGTCCGGTTGATCAGAATTAAATATATCTTTTCATTTTGTTAATAATTTCATCAGATTATTGTCACCTTTTTGGGTGTATAATTATTGCAGGAAAAAATATTATTTTTTTATCAAAATAACTTGATTACCGCGGGGAATTGATGTAAAATAATATTGCACGGAGGTGTTTGATTATGGATGAGACTATGACTTTCTCCATTGAACAGGATCACGCTGAGGAAATGAAGACTCTGCTCAAGATCGTGTACGACGCGCTTAAGGAAAAGGGCTACAACCCGGTAAATCAGATTGTCGGTTATCTTCTCTCGGAGGATCCGACCTATATCACAACGCACGCGAATGCTCGCAGTATTATCCGTAAGATAGACAGGGATGATTTGCTCAGCGAATTGGTCAGGTCGTATCTTGACGACGAATAATGCAAATTCAGGAGACTGACGGCGGCTTTTTTGTGATGAAAGAGCCGTCGTTTTTGGCTTGTTTAATATTTTTTATGGAGGATTTGATTATGATGGAAAATAATTATCTGAATTATAAAGGCCGTCCGCTGGTCCGCTGCGGCAGCGAAATGTATTACGGCAGCATGAGCGAAAAGTACATCGTTTTTATACGCGAGATTGCCACCAAGAAGGTAAATGATGTTGACGTGGGATCAAAATTTGAGATACAGCTTCGTTTCACCGATCCGGACATCAAGGGCAAAGGCAAGATTGTCAAGAGCATTGAACGCGCTTCGTTTGCCGATGCGCTGGAGCTTGCCGAGGCATGGCTCAACAGGCATAACGCCCAGAAATAAGATTATGATTTATTCTGAATCAGTGTGAATTAATCCCGGCAGGCTTATACTCCTGCCGGGTTATTTTTATGATTCTGGCTTTGCCATTGGACAGCTATCTTGTAATATCGTCAAATTCGCCAAGGGAGGCTTTCTTTAATCCTTCCGGGGTGAGTTTGAGCTGAACCCCCAGCCTGCCGCCGCTGACGATAATATATTCAAGTCCCTGAGCCGAATCCGCAATGCGTGTGACGTACTGCTTTTTCATGCCGATAGCAGTGCAGCCTCCGCGGATGTAGCCGGTCACGGCGTTGATGTCCTTGACGTGGAGCATAGCGACAGATTTTTCGCCTACCGACCGAGCGGCTTTTTTCAGGTCGAGTTCGGCTTCAATGGGTATAACATACACATAATACTGCTTGCTCGCGCCCTGCGCCACAAGGGTTTTGTATACGATATCGTGCGGTAATCCGAGAAGATCAGCGATCTGAATTCCGTCCTCAAAATCCTTGCATTCGTATGTTTTTGCCTCGTATTCGATTTTTAACCTGTCGAGTATGCGCATAGCATTAGTCTTGATTTCTTTGCTTTTTGCCATTTATTTCACCTGATTAATTATATTCTGTCAGTCGGGCAGGCAGTTTTTAAATACTGACAGCGTGGGAGTGGCTATTCCTTCATAGGTGAATAAGGCCTGATTTGCCCACGGTGTAAGCATATCCGCGTCGGCGTTGGGGATCCATTCGCCGCCCCACCAGCATACGCCTATTCCGCTGCCATTCTTTGCGGAAGCGGTTTCTTCTATTATATCGAGAAGCAGGTTGCTTTGCCCCTGAAATGAAACGGGGTATTCAGCAAGTTCCTTGTCCCTGTAAAAAACGTTGTCTGTCCATTCGTTCCATTCGTATGTGTAGGCGTATGAGGTTTCCATTATCATTACAGGCTTGTTTACGGCGTCACTGTACATATCGATAATCTCGGATATGTATGAAACCGGCGTGTCATCCTCGAAGGTGTAGAACGACGCACCTACTATGTCGTAATCCAGACCTCGCTTATCAAGCTCCTGATAATAGAAAAGTTCTGCGCTGCCCCAGTCGTTTTCGTTTGTCCATCGGGACAGTGCGTTCGCGGTGTGAATGATGATGAGGCATTCCGGGAACACTTCCCGCACTGCCTTGCTGCTTTGTTCAAGAAGTCCGGTCAGCCGGTCAAAAGATTCGTCGCGGCTGTTCCAGTCAATATAACCGTGCGGATAGATCATTCCGTTGTTTATCTCATTGCCGGTCTGGATATAGTCAATATACAGACCGTTTGTTTTTATCTCATTGAGCACATCTCTGGTATATTCGTAGACGGCGTTTTTAACTTCATCGTATGAAAAATTTCTCCACGCCCAGGGGATGGACTGATGCCCCGGGTCAGCCCATGTGTCGGAATAGTGCAGGTCAAGTATGACCTTAAGCCCGTATTGCCCGGCTTCGCGTATCATACCGATAACGCGGGAAATATCCAGTCTGCCGCACGGCGTTCCGGCGGGAGAGGTGTAAGTTTGAAACAGACGTATCCTGACGGCGTTTACGCCCGAATCGGACAGTATCTTGCAGATTGGCTCCTTCTCGCCGTGAGAGTTGCGGTAATACCCGCCGGATTCACAGATTGCCGGGAAAAGCGAAATGTCCGCTCCTCGAATAAACGTATCTCTACGCCCTCTGAGCGCGTCTATTTTTCTGACCGAGAATGTGTCTGCGGAATACGTACTGTCGTACTTTTTATAAATGATTTCGGTCTCGGTGATATCATCCGAGGAATAATCTCCGATCGTTGGCGGGTCGGCGTGGCTCTTTGCACACGCCGAAAGAATGATAGCCAGCGCCAGCAAATAAGATGCAAATCTGATTTTTGCCAAATTTATCACAACCGTTATTGTAGCATAAAAGGGAAATATCTCTCAGCGGGGCGCGCTGCACGGTTTTTTCAACCAAGCAGCGGCTTCAGATATTGTCCCGTGTAAGAGGCGGGACATTCAGCTACCTGTTCGGGAGTGCCCAGGGCGACGACTGTGCCGCCTCTGTTGCCGCCCTCCGGTCCGAGGTCTATGATATAGTCGGCGGTCTTGATGATGTCCAGATTGTGCTCTATTACAAGCACGGTGTTTCCGCCGTCAACCAGAGTTTGCAGGACTTCGATGAGCCTGTGGACGTCTGCCGTATGAAGTCCCGTTGTCGGCTCGTCCAGTACGAATATTGTCTTGCCCGTAGCGCGCTTGGATAGTTCCGTTGCCAGCTTGACACGCTGGGCTTCGCCTCCGGAGAGTGTGGTCGCCGGCTGACCTATTTTTATATAGCCCAGTCCCACATCGTACAGGGTTTTGAGCTTACGCACAATCTTGGGGTGATTTTCGAAGAAGGAAACTCCGTCCTCCACCGTCATATCCAGCACGTCGGCAATGCTTTTGCCCTTGTATTTTACTTCGAGCGTTTCCCGGTTGTAGCGCTTGCCCTTGCAGACCTCGCACGGAACGTAAACGTCCGGCAGAAAGTGCATTTCTATCTGGATAATTCCGTCGCCCTCGCAAGCCTCGCAGCGCCCGCCCTTCTTATTGAAGGAGAACCTTCCAGAGTCGAATCCGCGAATCCTTGATTCCTGCAGGTTGGCGAAGAGGTCTCGTATATCGGTGAATACGCCGGTATAGGTTGCCGGGTTGGAACGTGGCGTTCTGCCGATGGGCGACTGGCTTATTTCAACTATCTTGTCAAGGAATTCTATGCCTTCGATAGCGTCGTGTTTTCCCCAGACGTTTTTTGCCCTGTTGAGTTCGCAAACAAGGCGCTTGTAGATTATCTCATTGACAAGCGAGCTTTTTCCGGAGCCGGATACGCCGGTCACGCAGGTGAATGTGCCGAGAGGAATCGACACGTCTATGTGCCGCAGATTGTTCTCCGCGGCGCCCCTGACGGTCAACCAGTTGCCGTTGCCGGGTCTGCGCTTCTCCGGAACGGGAATCTTCCGCGCACCGCTGAGGTACTGCCCGGTGATGGAATCTTCGCATTTGACGAGATCGTCCACCGTGCCGGAGAATACGACCTCACCGCCGTGAACGCCTGCGCCCGGTCCGATATCCACCACATAATCGGCGGCACGGATGGTGTCCTCGTCGTGTTCAACGACAATCAGAGTGTTGCCGAGGTCGCGGAGTCTTTGCAGGGTGGCAAGCAGTTTGTCGTTGTCGCGCTGGTGAAGTCCTATGCTTGGTTCGTCCAGAATATACAGCACGCCGGTGAGGAAGGAGCCGATCTGAGTGGCTAAGCGTATGCGCTGACTCTCACCGCCGGAAAGCGTTCCCGAAGAACGGGAAAGGGTGAGATATTCCAGACCTACATTATTGAGAAAGCCGAGACGCAGACGCACTTCCTTCAGAATACGGTCG
Organism: uncultured Eubacteriales bacterium; assembly: GCA_900321515.1. Lineage (GTDB taxonomy): Bacteria > Bacillota > Clostridia > Oscillospirales > Acutalibacteraceae > RUG762. Next base: position 26,141 of record ONWI01000172.1, read on the forward strand.
GCAATGAAGTGTTCGTGTTCGGTCAGTTGGAGCTTATTGAGAAATTCGAGAGCTTCTGTGACCGACAGCTTGCAGAATTCGGCTATATTCAGTCCGCCGACTGTGACGGAGAGAATCTCCGGCTTCAGGCGGTCTCCGTGGCAGAAATCACACGGAACTTCCGTCATGAGCGATTCGATGTCCTGCCTTGACCATGAACTTTGTGTCTCGGAATAACGGCGTTCAAGATTGGGAATAACGCCCTCGAATTTTGCCGTGAATTTGCTGCGCCCCATTGTGCTTGTACGGACGAATTCAAGCTCCCTGTCGCCGGTACCGTAGAGAATGACGTTGACCGCTTCGTCGCTCATCTTGTTGACAGGAGTGTCGAGTGTGAAGCCGTATTCCTTCCCCAAACCCCTGAAGTACATCATGGCTATGGAATTGTTGTCGGTGGAGTACCAGCCGGATGCGTGTATTGCACCCTTGCGGAGCGAGAGAGAACGGTCGGGAATGACGAGGTCGGGGTTGACCTTCATAAAAATGCCAAGACCGGTGCAGTGTTCACACGCGCCCTGCGGGCTGTTGAATGAGAACATTCGGGGCGTCAGCTCGTCCATGCTTATGCCGTGTTCGGGACAGGCGTAGTTCTGTGAGAAGAGTATATCCTCGCCGCCAATGATGCTTACAAGCGATATTCCGCCGGTCAGTTTTGAAGCCGTTTCGAGCGAATCGGCAAGGCGGCTGCGTATGTCCGCCTTTATCACAAGCCTGTCAACAACAACGTCAATATTGTGGCGGATGTTCTTTTCCAGCTTGATTTCCTCTGAGAGATCGTAGATATTCCCGTCAATCCTAACGCGCACAAAGCCGGATTTCCGCACGCTGTCAAGCTCCTTCGCGTGGGTGCCCTTTTTGGCTTTGATGATGGGAGCCATGATCTGAATTTTGGTTCCCTGATCCATTGCCAGCACCTTATCGACAATCTGGTCGATGGTCTGCTGCTGAATTTCCCTTCCGCAGATCGGACAGTGGGGAATGCCGATGTGCGCGTAGAGCAGACGCAGGTAGTCGTAGATTTCGGTGACTGTTCCCACGGTGGAACGTGGATTTTTCGATGTGGTCTTCTGGTCGATAGAGATAGCAGGGGATAGTCCTTCTATGGAGTCAACATCCGGCTTGCTCATCTGCCCCATGAACATCCGGGCGTAGGATGAGAGTGACTCCATATAACGCCGCTGTCCTTCCGCAAAGATGGTATCGAAGGCAAGCGAGCTTTTGCCCGAACCGGAAAGTCCCGTGAATACCACCATTTTGTCCCGCGGAAATTCCACGTCTATATTTTTGAGGTTGTTCTCCTGTGCTCCGCGCACAATGATTTTATCCATTGCCATTTTAAATATATTTCCTCCTGCGTTTTAATGCATAATGAATAACATCAAGCGGCTGACTTATTTCCCCTGCAATTCCTTGATGCGGTCCCTGAGGTATGCCGCCTGCTCGAAGTCGAGAATCTTGGCCGCCTGTTTCATCTGTTTGGTCAGCTCGTTGATGAGGTGCTCGCGCTCGGACTTGGTGAGCTTTTTGCCTGCCTTCTCCCGCTTGCCGTCCTCGCCGTGCTGGGTGATTTCTATTACGTCGGAAACCTTCTTGATGATGGTCTTGGGCGTAATGCCGTGTTCCTCGTTGTACTTCAACTGAATGTCGCGGCGTCGCTGCGTTTCGGTAAT
>ONWI01000171.1 GCA_900321515.1 uncultured Eubacteriales bacterium
CTCAATATCAAGCTCCGCATCGGACACAGAGCGGAATTCCTTCTCCTTGTAGTCGCGCATGGCTTTGAGCGCGAATTCGTCGATTTCGTCGGTGAGATAAAGGATTTCATACCCCTTATCACGCAGCAATTCGGTCTGGGGAAGCATATCAAGCTTGGCGGTGGATTCGCCGCAGGCGTAATAGATATACTTCTGATTTTCTCTCATTCTGCCGACATATTCTTCAAGCGTAACGGGCTTTTTCTCAGAGGAAGAATAATAAACCAGCAGATCCTGCAGCAGATCTTTCTTCATGCCGTAAGAACTGTAAATGCCGAACTTGATCTGCATTCCGAAATTCTTAAAGAATGCTTCGTACTTTTCGCGGTCATTCTTTTGCATATTGAGCAGTTCGGACTTGATTTTCTTTTCAAGACTCGCGGCAATGGATTTGAGCTGACGGTCATGCTGAAGCATTTCGCGGCTGATGTTGAGCGAAAGGTCGGGCGAATCAACAAGACCCTTTACAAAGCTGAAATAATCAGGCAGCAGATCGGCACATTTCTCCATAATCATAACGCCGTTGCTGTAAAGCTGCAAACCCTTCTCGTAATCCTTGCTGTAGTAATTGAAGGGCGTGCGGGCAGGAATAAACATCAGGGCGGTATACGTTGTCACACCTTCCACATTCTGATGAATGCAGCGCGCGGGATCCTCATAATCATTGAATTTGTTCTTGTAGAATTCCTCATACTCATGCTCGGCAAGCTCCGCCTTGGTCTTTTTCCAGACGGGAATCATGCTGTTGAGCGTTTCGGTTTCAATATAGGTGGCGTATTCCTTGTCGTCTTTTTCTTCGCCCTCTTCCCAGTCACGTGACTTTTCCACATCCATCGTGATGGGATAACGGATATAGTCGGAATACTTCTTCACCAAATTGCGCAGGCTGTAGGTTTCAAGGAATTCATCGTAGTTTTCGTCTTCAGTATTGTCCTTAATGAACAGAGTGATTTCGGTGCCGTGCTCAGCCTTCTGAGCGTCCTCAATGGTGTAGCCTTCTGCTCCGTCTGATTCCCATCGGAACGCGGCATCTCCGTAGGCTGACTTGGAAACAACCACAATCTTTTTTGCCACCATGAACGCGGAATAGAATCCCACGCCGAACTGACCGATAATGTCAACATCATTTCCGAGATCATGCTCCTGCTTGAAGGCAAGTGAACCGCTCTTGGCGATGGTTCCGAGATTGTCCTCCAGCTCTTCACGGGTCATTCCGCAGCCTTTGTCGCTGACAGTAAGTGTGCGTGCCTGCTTGTCAGGTGTGATTTTGATGGCAAGATCATCTCGGCTCAGACCCTCGTTGCCGGTCTGCATGGCGTTGTAATAGAGCTTGTCTGTCGCGTCGCTGGCATTGGAAATCAGCTCACGCAGGAAAATCTCCTTGTGGGTATAGATCGAATTGATCATCATATCAAGTAATCTTTTGGATTCGGCTTTAAATTCTTTCTTTTCCATTTGTATCATGTCCTTTCGTTTATTAGGATTAGCACTCTCGTTTATCGAGTGCTAACTGATAACATGAATAATAATAATACCTGTGGACCGTTATGTCAAGAGGTCAATTGTGAACTTTTTATTTTATGCGATTCTTGGCAAAACAAAAACCGCTCCCCCACGCCGACCTGTTCCGGCATGGAAGAACGGTTTGAAATATATGTACATTGGATCAATCATCAAAAATCATCCGGCAGCTTGCGGAATTTATCCTGTCCCAGACCGCCCATAGGCTTGTATCCCCCGTCGGATGTGTAAATTGAACCGGGAACAGTAGCCGCCTTGATGAACGGATGATCGTTTGCCGTGCCGATCTTGCTGTTGTAAGGGCAGACCTCACGGCAGGTATTGCAGCCCTTCACAGCCGCGCCCTGACGCAGCAGGAACGTATGTGAATTCTTGCAGTCACAGGACGACGCGTATTTCACACACTTTGCTTTGTCAAATCCGTTTTGCTCCGAGAGCGCTCCGGCGGGACATAAATTGATACACTTCTTGCAGTGGATACATTGGCTGGTTTCGTCCCCTGTCTCGGGAATAATCAGATCGGTAATGATGCTGCCGATAAAACAGAAAGAGCCATATTGAGGTGTGAGCAGCAGTCCGCTGTCTCCAATCGCGCCAAGACCGCACAGCGAAGCAGTGGTAACGTCCGGCAAAGGGGAATCGTCAAGGAACCACTCAAATTTATACTCACTGAAGGCTTTGCGCAGCGCTATGCAGGTGAGTTCGAGCATCTGTGATGCCACCCGTCTCAGTCTGAACACTTCGTTTGGTTCATCAAAAACAACGTCGACATTTGTCGGGAACACCACACATATTACCGACTCGGCGTGAGGAGGGATCCGTTTTTTGTTTTCACACTCAATCAGCTTGTCCACAATATTGTCATATGAACAGACACCGAAATCGAAAAGGTTATTGGCGTTCATAATAAGACTGAGCATACCTGTCATAGCTTTACCGTTCACACCTTTCCACAATATGTTGTATAGTTTTCTACAGATTTGAAAAAACACTTTGTCTGTTTATTGTATCACTTTTTAAATCAAATATCCAGCGGTTTTATATATAAAATTGCTATAGACAAATTAGTGATTTTGTTGTATTATATTGAATAAGTATATTCATCAAAAAATAAGCCATATGAAAATAGCAAATTAAACGCAAAGGAGGTTAATTGTCATGAAAAAACTGATAAAAGTCACGGCAGCCGTTATCGTGATGCTGACACTTATGAGCGGATGCGGCAGCGGCATAAATGACCCTGATCAGCCTCCGCTTGCCAGCAACTCGGTCATTGTCGCGGACGATTCCATTCCGGAAGGTATTTCCCCCAACATCACCGGTGTGATCACCGGCACTTGCGAAGTGCGGGACGGCATTATGATACTGGTCGAGATACCCGACGCAAAAAACACCTATTCCGAAAACAGATATTACGTCACCGTCACAGGCAAAACCGTAATTCAGGACGAGAATAAAAAACGCAGCGAAAGCTATTGTGAACTTACTCCGGGGAATACGGTTTCCGTATGGTTCACAGGAACCTCCACAGGCACAATGCCCGAATACGCAGTCGCTCAGGGCGTGCGCATTACATCCAGGGTCGAGGATCTGCTGATGACGGTGCATCATGGGGAAAGTGTCATTATGGCGTCTCCCACTGCCGGAGAAGTTACTTCCACCGATGTGAAGCCTCTGCTTTACGGGTCTTATCTGATCACCGACGGCAACGGAAATTTGGATCTTTGCTTTGCAAAAGCGCCTGCCAGTATAGTGGCTTCCGCTTTTTCGCTAAAAACCGGAGAAACCATTTTTCTTACCACCGACTCCGGTATCAGCGAGCTGGAACTCCCCGGCACTCTTGAAAGCGGAGAATACCTCGTAACGGTGAAGGCGGAATACGATGACAGCGAGGATTATTATGTATTCACTTTAAGCATACGTTAATTGCACTTCACAGATTCCGGTCGGTTTATGCCGTTCCGTATATTATATTTCACCCAACCAAGAAGGAATGATTCTAAATGAAAAACACCGAAAAAGTAATGGACAAAATTGTTGCTCTCTGTAAAAGCAGAGGCTTTGTATATCCCGGCTCCGAGATTTACGGCGGTCTTTCCAACACATGGGACTACGGCCCGCTCGGTATGCAGCTCAAAAACAACATTAAAAACGCATGGCTCAAAAAGTTCGTACAACAGAATAAGTATAATGTAGGTCTGGATTCGGCTATTCTGATGAATCCTCAGACTTGGGTTGCTTCGGGACATCTCGGCGGCTTTTCCGACCCTCTGATGGACTGCAAGGAATGCAAGACACGTCACAGAGCTGACAACCTCATCGAGGACTTCGACGGCACCAACGTCGCCGGCTGGACAAACGAACAGCTTGTGGATTACATCAGGGAAAAGCAGATTCCCTGCCCCAACTGCGGCAAGCACAATTTCTCCGACATCAGACAGTTCAACCTGATGTTCAAGACATTCCAGGGCGTCACCGAGGACACCAAGAGCGAGCTTTATCTCCGTCCCGAGACCGCACAGGGCATTTTTGTCAACTTCGCGAACATTCAGCGCACCACACGCCGCAAGGTACCGTTCGGCGTGGCTCAGATCGGCAAGTCGTTCCGCAACGAGATCACCCCGAAAAACTTCATCTTCCGTGTACGCGAATTTGAGCAGATGGAGCTTGAATTCTTCTGCAAGCCCGGCACCGACCTCGAATGGTTTGAGTACTGGCGCGCCTTCTGCCGCGACTGGCTCTATTCGCTCAATATCAAGGAAGAGAACCTGCGCCTGCGTGACCATTCCAAGGAGGAGCTGTGCTTCTACTCCAAGGCGACCACTGACTTTGAGTACCTCTTCCCCTTCGGCTGGGGCGAACTGTGGGGCGTAGCGGACAGAACCGATTACGACCTGACCCAGCACATCAATACCAGCGGCAAGAGCCTGGAATACTTCGACCCCACCACCAATGAAAAATACATTCCTTATGTAATCGAGCCGTCGCTCGGCGTGGAACGTCTCTTCCTCGCCCTTATCACCGAGGCTTACGACGAGGAAACAGTGGACGAGGCAAAGAACGACGTCCGCGTGGTACTCAGACTCCATCCGGCGCTCGCACCGTTCAAGGCTGCCGTTTTGCCGCTGTCCAAGAAGCTCACTCCCGCCGCCGAAGAAATCTATACTGAGCTTGCCAAGGACTTCATGGTTGATTTCGACGACACCGGCTCTATCGGCAAGAGATACCGCCGCGAGGATGAAATCGGCACTCCCTTCTGCATCACAGTGGATTTCCAGACTGTCGGCGATGACAAGACTCCCGCAGATCACTGCGTAACCGTCCGCGACCGCGACACCATGGAACAGGTTCGCATTCCGATAGATCAGCTCAGAAACTACATTGCGGAAAAGATCGAGTTTTAACTTAAATTACAATTACAAAGCCCGCGGTTTGAACATTTATCATACAAGCCGCGGGCATTTTTTTATGAAGTTAACTTTCTGTTCCATAAAATTATTTTGAAAATTTCTTCTGAATCCCTTATCGTTTGTTGACATTATTTGTGTGTGTGGTATAATTAGTTTGAAAGGTTGTTACACTTTATCATACAATCTTGTAAAAAGCCAACGCATTGAACGGAGGATAAATTCAGATATGAATATTCATGTAATCGGCACGGTAAACGGCGAGGTCAACGAGGGCATGAGAAACATCGCCACTCACATCTCCCACGCCTTTGAGAAGGAACATACAGTTATCTACTCGGGACTGAGACAGCTGCCTAAGATCATCTTTGATTCAAAGAAGGCTGACATAACCTTCATATTTGCGTGGGCTGACAAGCGGATATATGAGTTTATCAGGGCCGTATCGGCGTTATGTCCGAATGTGTGGGTCGCGCTCGTGCAGAAGCCTTCCGATGAATTCCTCGGACTCACCCGGGAAAAGCCTCTGGATTGCAGCTACCTTTACATCTTTGAAGACGATGTGAAAGGACTTACGGTTGCCGAGGGCAGAATGCTCAGGCGTTTTTCCGTGGGAATCAATACCGATAAATTCCTCCCTCCCGCAGACGTTGACACCGGGGAATTAAAAGAGAAATACGGCTTTGATCCCGAAAAGCCGCTTGTGCTGCATGTCGGGCACTGTTCAGGCGGCAGAGGACTGGAGGATTTTCTCAGCATAAAGAGCGCGCAGCGGCTCATAATAGCCAGCGGTATGTTTGAGGACGAAGCGCTTGTCAAGGCGCTCGAGGACGACGGCGTTATTATTATGTCCGGATATCTTGAAAATGTTGAGGAAATATTCCAGATGTCGGACGCATATCTCTTCCCGACAAGAAGCACCGATAATGTAATAAGCATTCCGCTTTCCGTAATGGAGGCGCTTGCCTGCGGCGTTCCGGTAATCGGCTACCGTTCATTTGATAATCTGAGCGGAATAAGCTGCAACGACGGCGCGGTAACATTCATAGATTCGCCGGAAGAGATCGACGGCGTTCTTCCGGCGGTCGTGGCGAAAAAGTCAAGGGAGTCCATGCTGAAAGACACAGGCTCATGGGACGACACCGCTTCCGAGATTCTGCGAATCGTCTCGGAAGAAGCATAATCTGTCCTTTGCAAATCAACTGTATACCATATTACAAACTGTTGTGAATTAATGTATCAGGAGGTCATTTAGATGAAAAAAAGCAGAATACTGGCAGCCGCAATGGCTTCGATTGCCATGACCGGGGCTCTGTCCTCTTGCGGCAAGGATGAAGTGTTTGAGTCGGAAAACAATACGAACGTCTGCGTTTACGGTCCGCCGCCCGCGTTCAGCGACGATAACGGGAACAGTTCTGCCGACGGACAGGAATTCTTTGAAACAAGCTCGGCAGAGGATGAACAGGCAGCTGATTCACAGGGTAACTGACAATGAATCCGTCAGAGGTAAAAATACAGCACATGCGGCAGCTCGCCGAATACCGCAGGAGTATTATCGGCGAGCCGCCGCTCAGAAATCTTTTTCTCGAACTCACTCTGCGCTGCAATGAACGCTGCATTCACTGCGGGAGCCGCTGCGGAGAACACGACAGTCCCCCGGAGCTTTCGCTGGAACAATATAAGACAATACTCAGCGACATAAAGCGCGACTTCGGCACAAGGCAATTGGAACTGGATATCACCGGAGGCGAACCTCTGCTCCGCAGAGATTTTTTTGACATAATGAGCTATGCCAATTCTCTTGGCTTCCGCTGGGGCATGACAAGCAATGCCACTCTCATCGACGATAATGTTGCTCACAGGCTGCACGAATGCGGCATGAAGACCATATCGGTCAGTATCGACGGTCTGGAATCAACTCACGACGGACTTCGAGGAATGAAGGGCGCATATTCCCGCGCGATGAACGGAATAAACGCCCTGATAGATCACGGCGGCTTTCAGGCTATTCAGGCAACTACCGTGGTAAATCACCGCAATTTCAGCGAACTTCCGGAGCTGTTCGATATTCTGAAAGGCATGGAAATAGATTCATGGCGCGTGATCAATATAGAACCGATAGGCAGGGCGCTTGACACTCCCGAACTCATGCTGACAGACGATGAATACAGGCGTATGTTCGACTTCATCAGGGACAAACGCATGGAAGGCTATCCGCTGACATACGGGTGCAGCCACTTCCTCGGAACAGGGTACGAACGGCAGGTGCGTGAGTGGTATTTTCTCTGCACTGCCGGGATCTACACCGCAAGCATAGCATCAAACGGGGATATTCTCGCCTGTCTGGATATTGAACGCCGTCCTGAGCTTGTTCAGGGAAATATTCTGACCGACAGCTTAAAGGATGTGTGGAAACGGGAATTCAGGATATTCCGCAGTGATCTCAGTGATCTGAATGAAAAATGCAGCCAATGTGAAAGCTGTGAATTCTGTCACGGCGGCGCGCATCACAGCTGGGATTACGATAAAAACGAGCAGCGTGTCTGCTTTAAGGATATTTTATTCTGACACTAAAAGGAGCTTGTTATTTTGAGAGGCGAAAAACTCTTTAAGAACACCGTTATCGGTGTGCTGTCTCAGGCAGTTTCTGCGGTGACCGCCGCCATAGTTCAGCTGGTATTCATCAGGTTCATGATCAAGGAATATCTGGGAGCTAAGAACCTTTTTTCAAATATTCTTGATTTCCTGTCACTTGCTGAACTTGGAATAGGCCTGGTACTGGTCTACAGCATGTATCAGCCGCTGGCTGAAAAGAACGAACGCAAACTGATCGCCCTGACGCAGTTTTACCGCAGGGCGTATCATCTGATAGCCGCAATGGTGTTCGGCTCGGGATTATGTCTCATGCCGTTCCTGTCCTTCTTCATAGACAATATGGAGTCGGTACCCCACGCGCAGTTCATATTTTTCCTTTATCTGGTCAGTTCAGCGTCGTCGTACCTTTTCGTATACAAACAGTCGATACTGAACGCAGATCAGCGGATATATATTACACATCTTTTCAGCATGGTTTTTTCTATTGTGCAGTGCGTGCTTCAGATAGCTGTACTGGTCAGCGGGAGCAAGAACAAGTTTTTCTATTACCTCATAGTGCAGACCGTCCTGGTGGTATGCAAGAATTTCCTGCTCACACGCAAAGCGGAAAAGCTCTATCCGTTTCTCAACTGCAAGGAGAAAATTCTGCTTACAAAAGACGAAAAGAAGGCTATCTACAAGAATGTATTCGCCATGTTCAATCACCGAGTCGGGGCGGTGGTTCTCGGCTCTACCGACAATCTGCTGATTTCAAAATTTATCGGAATCATATACTGCGGTTTTTACGGCAATTTCAAGATGATAGTCAACCTGCTCAACGCGTTCATAAGTCAGTTTTTCAACGCCATGCTCTCGAGTGTGGGCAATATGACCGCGCTCGAGTCAAAGGAAAAGGTCTACAAAACCTTCAAGTATCTGCATTTTCTCAGCTTCTGGATACACACATTCTGCACGGTGGCGTTCATTGAGCTTGCCAATCCCGTGCTGATGCAGCTGCTCACACTGATGGGAGTGGAGGACGTGCAGTCCTATGGATTCACATTCCCGACAATACTCATGATAGGTCTGAATTTCTATGTTATCGGCATTCGCAAGGTGCCGCTTACATTCAAGGAAGCAATGGGACTTCTGTGGTTTGATCGCTATAAGCCGATAGTTGAAGCTGTCCTCAACGTGATCGTTTCAATCGCCGCGATACGGAGCATGGGAATAGCAGGCATTTTCTTCGGCACTATATTCAGCATGATCGTCACATCGCTCTGGGTAGAGCCAATGGTGCTCTTCCGCTACGGACTCAAGAGGTCTATGGGCGAATTCTGGGCAAAGGAATTCATATTCCTTACGTTTTCCGGGGCAATGATTGCGGTGACTCATCTTGCAGACCTGTGGCTTGTGGAAAATACGCTCAGGTTGGGCGGATGGCTCGAAGTGCTTGCCAGACTGGGAGTTTGCATTGTGATTCCAAATGCTTTGATAGCCGTGTGCTTCTGCCGGATGAAGGAATTCAGCGATCTCTTCGAGGCGACAGAACATATTGTGTTTAAAAAGAGCAAGCCGAAGGCAATTGAAGCCGAGGAATGATAACAGATGATTCCATATCAATAGATCAAAAAAAGCCACGAGCTGACATCAGGCAGCCGTGGCTTTTTTTGCAAAGATTTTATTCCAGTTCAAAGGCGCCGGTGTACAGCTTGTAGTACTGACCCTTCTGTGCTATGAGCTGATCGTGAGTGCCGCGCTCGATGATGCGTCCGTGATCCAGCACCATTATCACATCAGAATTCTTGACGGTGGAAAGTCTGTGGGCGATTACGAATACCGTCCTGCCTTCCATTAGCTTATCCATACCGCGCTGAACGATCTGTTCGGTATGTGTGTCGATGGATGACGTTGCCTCATCCATTATCATTACCGGAGGATCGGCAACCGCTGCCCTGGCTATGGCAATAAGCTGCCGCTGTCCCTGAGAGAGATTTTCTCCGTTGTTTTCCAGCAATGTGTCGTAGCCATCCGGAAGTCTGGTGATAAAATCATCCGCTCCGGCCAATTTGGCGGCTGTCCGGCATTCCTCATCGGTGGCGTCGAGCTTGCCGTAGCGTATGTTGTCCATCACGGTGCCGGTGAAGAGATTTGTCTCCTGAAGCACAAGACCAAGCGATTGGCGGAGATCTGACTTGCGTATCTTGTTGATATTGATATTGTCGTAGCGTATCTTGCCGTCCTCGATGTCGTAGAAGCGATTCAGCAGTATGGTGATCGTGGTCTTGCCTGCGCCGGTAGCTCCGACGAACGCGATCTTTTCGCCCGGCTTTGCGGTCAGCGAAATATTGTGGAGCACCGTCTTGCCCTCTTCATATGCGAAGTCAACGTCAAGCAGCTCGACATTTCCCTCAAGCGGAGTGTAGGTCAGCGTTCCGTCGCTGTGGGGATGCTTCCATGCCCAGTGTCCGGTACGCTTTTCGGATTCTGTTATGCTGCCGTCGCTGTTGTATTCGGCATTGACGAGCGTCACATATCCGTTGTCAACTTCCGGTTCTTCGTCGATCATAGAGAATATTCTCTCGGCTCCCGCCATTGCCATTGCGACGGAATTAACCTGCTGGGCAAGCTGATTGACATTGCCTGTGAATTGCTTTGCCATATTGAGGAAGGGAATGAGAATGTCGATTGTCACCAGTCCCACCGCGCCGGCAAATAAAGCCGAAATGCTGACATTCGGCACCTTTGCAAGCAGCAGAACACCGCCCACCACGGCAAGCATTACATATAGAATATTGCCGATATTCTGGATAATGGGGCCGAGAATGTTTGCGTAGACATGAGCCTTGAATCCGTCGTTGAAAAGATCCTCGTTGAGCTTGTCGAAGTCATCACGGCACTGCTCCTCATGGTTGAACACCTTGACAACCTTCTCGCCGTTCATCATTTCCTGTACAAATCCCTCCACCTTGCCGAGAGATTTCTGCTGGCGAATGAAGTATTTGGCTGAACCGCCGCCCGCGCGTCCGCTGACAAACATTATTCCGAATATTCCAAGGATAACCACCACCGTCAGCCAAAGGCTGTAGTAGAGCATGATCAGGAATACCGCCGCAATAAGTATGATCGTCTGGAGCAGCGTAGGAAGCGCCTGAGAAATCAGCTGACGCAGCGCGTCGATATCATTGGTGTAGCGGCTCATAATGTCGCCGTGCTTGTTGGTATCAAAATACCTGATCGGGAGATTCTGCATTTTTTCAAACAGCGCCACTCTCATCTTGCTGAGGAAGCCCTGCGTAATGAATGCCATGAACTGTGTGTACAGCACTATCGAGATCATCGACATCAGGTAAAGCACGAGCAATATGACAACCTTGGGCAGGATAACCTTCGAGGCAGCCGCCCAGTCACCCGATTTCCAGTAGATCTCTATGTCGGCAATGATCTTCTGCTGGAATATCGCGGGAAGCGCGTTGGTTATCGAAGAGAGAACTATGCAGCCCGCCGTGACCGGCAGCATTACGGGATATGATTTGACAAGCATGGAAATGAGCCGTTTGAGCCCTCCGCCGCTGATAGGCGGTCTTTTCATTTTATTATTCATCTTCCGCCCTCCCGTTTGTCTGCTCTTCGTATATCTCGCGGTAGATGGGAGCGGATTTCATCAGCTCGCCATGAGTCCCGGAAGCGATTATTCTGCCGTTATCCAAAATGATTATCATATCAGCGTCCTGCACCGATGCCACTCGCTGAGCAATAATCAGTTTGGTTGTCTCGGGAATGTATCTGGCAAATCCGCCGCGGATCAGCGCGTCGGTCTTGGTGTCAACCGCGCTTGTTGAGTCGTCGAGTATAAGAATCTTCGGCTTTTTGAGAAGCGCTCTCGCGATGCAGAGGCGCTGCTTCTGACCGCCCGAGACATTTGTGCCGCCCTGCTCGATGTATGTGTCATATCCGTCTGGGAATGACCTGATGAAGTCGTCCGCCTGCGCAAGTCTGCATGCTTCCACAATTTCCTCGTCGGTGGCGCTTTCGCTGCCCCAGCGCAGGTTTTCCCTGATGGTGCCGGAAAAGAGCTGATTCTTCTGCAAGACCATTGCGACGCTGTCGCGCAAAACGGTCATATCGTACTTCCGAACGTCCACGCCGCCCACCAGGACGCTTCCCTCGGTGGCGTCGTACAGGCGGGGAATCAACTGCACAAGTGTGGATTTGCTGGAGCCTGTACCGCCCAGAATTCCTACCGTCATGCCGGAGTCGATGTGCAGATTAACGTCGGAAAGGGCAAAGTTTTCAGACTTCAGCGAATATTTGAAACTCACGTTTTTGAAGTCAATTGAACCGTCCCTGATTTCGGTGACAGGTGATTCGGGATTCTTCATAGTGGATTCCTCCGAAAGCACCTCTGTTATTCTGCGCATTGATTCGAGTGAAATGGTAAGCATCACATATATCATCGAGAGAATCATGAGCGACATGAGTATCTGGAAGCCGTAGGTCAGCATTGCCGACATCTGTCCCACGTCGATGGTGCTGCCACGGCTGGTAATAATTATCTTGGCGCCTACAGTGAGAACAAAGAGCATGTTGAAATACAGACACACCTGCATCAAGGGATGATTGACAGCTACTATTCTCTCTGCGCGGGTAAAATCCTTCCGGATATTCTCGGCAGCTTCGCCGAACTTCTTCTTTTCATATTCCTCGCGAGCAAATCCCTTTACCACACGCATAGCACGCACATTTTCCTCAACCGAACGGTTGAGATTGTCGTACTTTCTGAATACACTGTAAAAAGCCGGCATAGCCTTCTTGGCTATAATGAACAGCCCGACGACAAGTACAGGAATGACCACAATAAACGCGGTCGCCAACGCACCGCCCATTATATACGCCATTATCACCGAAAATGTGAACATCAGCGGAGAACGCACGGCTGCACGAATTATCATCATATAGGCCATCTGTACGTTTGAAATGTCGGTGGTGAGACGCGTTACAAGCGAAGATGATGAAAACTTGTCTATATTCTCAAAGGAGAAACTCTGCACCCTGTCGAATACGTCGTGCCGCAGATTCTTGGCAAAGCCTGCGGAAGCCTTGGCGCTGGTGTAACCGGCAAGTCCGCCGAATACAAGGGAGACTACAGCCATTAGAATCATGAGCGCACCGGTGAGAAGAAGCGATTTGATATCCAGATCACCCTTGAGCCGGTTTACGAGATCAGCTGTGATAAACGGAATAAGGCATTCTATTATCGCCTCTCCGACAATAAACAGGAATGACAAAATGGACGGTCGCTTGTATTCTCTTACCGACGCAAGCAATTTTTTGATCAATTTGATTCACTCCTTGCTACTTTTGTATCAATAGAAAGAAATCATTATCTGTATTTGACAGGTTCGGGATATTCAACGCCGAATGTCTCCACCGTGACCTTTTTCATTCTCTGATCGGAAACAGGTCTGTCGTTGTGATCGGTTTCGGTTTCGGCAATCGCGTTGACCACGTTCATCCCCTCTATAACCTTGCCAAAAGCGGCATACTGACCGTCGAGGTACGGCGCGGGAGCATGCATGATGAAGAACTGAGAGCCGGCTGTGTTGGGCAGGCTGGTTCTCGCCATGGAGAGCACTCCGGCCTTGTGTCTGAGGTTGTTTTCAAATCCGTTGCGGCTGAATTCTCCCTTGATGGTATAACCCGGACCGCCCATTCCTGTGCCGTCGGGGCAGCCGCCCTGAATCATAAATCCGCTGATGACGCGGTGAAAAATAAGTCCGTCATAGAAGCCTTTTCTGACGAGACTTATAAAATTGTTGACTGTGTTGGGAGCGCCGGACGGATAAAGTTCTGCTTTGATTACTCCGCCGTTCTCCATTTCGATGGTTACTATTGGATTCTTTTCCATTTGGGTAATTCCTTCCTTTGTTTAATATACGCCGTTCATATTACGATGAACAAACATAATCATTTTACCACATTTCAAAAAAATGTTTATGTACGATATATGAATTTTATACTGTTTTCCGCATTTAACCATACCCCGGAGTCTTGCCCGCGCACAAAAACTCCTGCGCTGCGCGGTGGAAAAGCACGGCAGAGCAGGAGTTATATTTATGGATTCAATGCGACTTATGACCAGCTTATGCCGTCAGGGAGCGTGAATTTGTTCTCGCGGTCAATGTTGTAATCACCTGTGAGGAACAGTTCCGCCTCGTTGCGTCTGCGATACCACAGACCCTTATAGGCATTTCCGCTCGACTTGTAATAGAGGCAGAAGCCATTGATTATCTGTTCCGGCACAGCGTCGCTGCCTGAACGATGAGACAGTATGGCGGATTTCAGATAGCACTTGGAAGAATCGGAATTCCACAGTGCCGTGCCGTTGTTGTAACAGAATGAAACCAGAGCGTCGAATTGTGCCTGATTCAGCTTGACTCCGTTTCTCACAGCCCAATCATTTATGGATTTCACATAATCTCCGTTATTCAGATCGGAATACAGCAGTTTCGCGGCTGCCTCTTCTGTGAGGTAAGGACGTTTCTCGGTAAGAATATATTCAGCACCGATCAGACTTTCGATATCCTTGTTGAATTCCGCGATTGCCTGTTCTTCGGTCCATGATTTGCTGGCGGTGGAAGTCTTGGCAAGTCCGTATCCAAGCGTCCAGAAGCCGGAAACATCCTGATACGGATAGAACACCTTGCTTCCGTTGGGAAGAATTGTATCTCCGCCTTCCCAATCGGCAATAAACTTAGCGCCCTTGTCGCTGATCTTGAAGGTCTTGACGTCGGAATACGGCTCCTTCAGGACGACAACATACACAGAAGCTGTCTGCGAACCGCATACTGCCTTGATGTTGTAAAGGCCTTCCTTTACACCCGAAGCAACGCCGTCTCTTGTCACGGGGCATTTGCCCTGATCGGAAGATGTGTAGGTTACCGTGGAACCGCTGACATTTCTGCCCAGATTTATGGACTGTCCGACATTGATATAGTAATAGTCTTCCGCATAACTCATATCAATCGCCTCGGTTCTGGAGGTGATATTTTTGATATAAGATGCGCTGACATATCCGGTGCCTGTACCGTATTCTATCAGATGCCAGCTGCTTCCTCTGGAAACAATGACAACAGTTGATCCGTTTCGGACAGCGCCTATCTTGGCGTAATTAGTTCCTGGACCGCTGCGGACGGTAAGGGTATTGGAGGAAATCTTTACCGTGCCAACTGTAACGGTCTTGTTAACGGTGGCAGCCGCAGTGGGGCTTGCGGGAATTCCAGTAGTTACAGGCTCATTCTGAGTGGTAGTGCTTTCGGGAGCGCTTGTTTCGGTGGAGGACGTTTCAGTGGTTTCCGAAGCGGTAGTGGATGCTGTGGTTGAAGCGGCCGTGGTGAGAGCCGTAATGTCCTTAATGTAGGACGCCATCACATATCCGTAATCATCGCCGAATTTTACCTTGTGCCACTCGCTGCCCTTTTCGACAATGACAAGCTGGGTGCCGTTCTTTACGTTTCCTATTACCGGGTAATTGGTTCCGGCTCCCTTGCGTATATTGAGTGTGCCTGTGACGCTGACAGTACCGACATACTCACCCTGAGGCTCGTCCGCAACGGGCTTTGTGGTGACCGTGGTTTTTTCGGTGGTGGTCTCCTCTGTGGACGCGGTAGTGGGCTTTTCTGCAGTGGTTGTCGTGGAAGAAGCTGTCAACACATAACTGCCCTGAATCCAGCCGAGTTTGTCTGCTGACAGAACTATGCGGTACCAACCGTCTTTGACATCCGTGTACTGATATTTTTCGCCCTTTTTGACAGTGCCGATCTTCTCATAATTTGTGCCGGCTCCCGTACGGACGTTTACCACGGAGGCGTTGACGGTGAGACTGCCGTTCTTCGGCGTTGTCGGTACTTTGCTTTCGTCAACCGCTCTGACGTATGTGCCCATGACCCAGCCCCATCGCACGTCGCTGACCTTGATGTAATACCAGACAACATCCTCAGCGGTTCTGGTCTCGGTATATTCGCATACCTTGTCCTTTTTAACCGTGCCGATAATTGTGGATGTGAAAGACGGCTCAGAGCGTACATTGAGCAGAACCGCCTCAATGACAACATACTTTTTCTTTTCGCCGTCTGATTTGGTTGACGCAGTGGTTGTGGTGGTGGAAGCATCCGTTTCGGACTTAACCGCAGAGGTGGTTGATGTGGGCAATTCGGTGGTAGTCGTGGTAATTTCCGTATTCTCTGTAACAGTTACATACTTGCCGTTTACCCAGCCTTTCACCGAGTTGCTGACAGTTATGTAATACCACTTTTCGTTATCCACGGTTTTTACATCGGTAAAGACGTAAGAGGCGTCCTTTTTTACTGTGGTCACGATCTGTGAACCGGCGCCCGCCTCACTTCTCACATTCAGCAGATTCGCCGATACAGTGAGCTTTCCGCTGACCTGAGCATCACCGGAAGATGTGGGCTTGGTGGATTCTGTTGTGACCGTGTCGGGCTTCACATATTTTCCCATGACCCAGCCGCTGACGGAATTGCTGACCTTGATGTAATACCATGTCTCATTATCTACGTTCTGTGTCTTGCTGTATGTGTACCTCTCACCGCTCTTGACAACAGCAACCTTTTTGGACGAGGTTGACGTGGATTGACGCACATTGAGAGCGTCGGCAACTACGGTAAGGGTATTGCTGACTGTCTGGGCAGGCGAGGTGCTTTCCGAAGAGGATTGAGTCGCGTTGGGAGTTGCCTTGACATATGTGCCCATGACCCAGCCGCTGATCGAATTGTTGACCTTGATGTAATACCAATCGGTATTTTCAACCTTCGTGACCTTGCTGTATGAGTAAACCTGATCCTTTTTTGCCACAAAGAGCTTTTTGGATGATGTGCTTGCCGATTCACGGACATTGAGCTGATCTACGGTCACCTTGACGGTACCGCCGTTGGGGTCAGACGACGTGGTACTCTGCGCTGCTCCGTTGGTGGAAGCGGTTGTGGAGGACGTTCCATTGGGGACGGCTTGAACCATTGTGCCTAATACCCAGCCGCTGATGGAATTGTTGACCTTGATGTAATACCAGTCAACGTTGTTGATTCTCTTAACATTGCTGTAGGAGTATTCTTCGCCCAGCTTGGTGGTATACAGCCTCTTGGAATCGGTGCTCGGTGAAGAACGAACCTGCAGGATATCCACGACAACCTTAAGCTTGCCGCTCTTGGGAACATCCTTCAGCTCGCTTTCGGTTTCAATCGGAACAGCCCACTTGCCGAGAATCCAGCCGCTGACTTTTTTATTGACTTTGATATAATACCATTTGTCTCCGTTTACGGTCTTCATATCGGTGAAGTAGTAGGTCTGACCCATTTTAATGGTATACAGCTTGGCGGAAGTAGTGCTTGGGCTCTTTCTGACATTAAGTACCGAGCCGGTCACCTTTATGATACCTTTTTTAGCGGATTCATCGACCTTCTCGACTCTCTGCGTTGAATAGTCGTTCAGCACAACGTACTCGGAACAGACATATCCCTGACCGGAAGACGTTGTGATCTTGTACCACTTGGTACCGTCGCTGTCGGTAGTTTCATCTTCAACCTGGAAGCGCTGACCTTTCTTGATGGTGGTGATTATCACGCCGCCTGTAGACGGACTTTTTCGTACGTTAAGCAGGTTGGATTTTACCTCGAAAACCTTGGCTGTGCCATTGACAATTCCTTCAAGCAGACTGACAGTCCTGGTACCGGCCACTCCGTCGGCAGTCAGGTTGTAGTCGGTCTGAAACCTCTTGACCGCAGATTCAGTGGCGGCGTCATATTTGCCGGTGGCGGAGCCGCTTTTGAGATATTTAAGAGCTATCAGATTATTCTGGAGAGAAGTAACTGCGCTTCCGGTCGAATTTCTGCGAAGAGAGGATGCTGCCGAAACTGTCACCACGTCGTTAAAAATCAATTTGTCTGCAACTGAATATGATGACGAAGCTATTATCGCAACCGCCGCTAATGCCGCAGCAATTCTTTTATAATTCATTATAAAATTAGCCCCTTTCATAATGATATCAATTAGTCCGACCGAATAAAAAACCTCTATATAGTATATAATGGAATGTTGAGCCTGTCAACAAATTATTATTACTATTTGCAAAATAAATTGTAAACATCCGGAATCATATGGTTTATTAATCCGGCAATTAAGGATATAGTCCAATAAAGACTATATTCTCGCGACTCCGGATTTTACGGCAGCATCAGCGACAGCCTTTGAAACCTTCTCAACGACGCGCCTGTCGAGCGGGCTGGGAATTATGTATTCCGGATTAAGCTCGCTGTCCGGAATAATGCCTGCAATAGCGTAGGCGGCGGCAATCTTCATTTCGTCGTTTATGTCAGAAGCTCTCACGTCAAGAGCGCCGCGGAATATCCCCGGAAAAGCGAGCACATTGTTGATCTGATTCGGGAAATCGCTGCGGCCCGTTCCGACGACCACCGCCCCGGCAGCCTTAGCTTCGTCCGGCATTATCTCAGGAGTCGGATTTGCCATGGCGAAAACCATAGCTCCATCCGCCATGGTCGAAACCATTTCTCCTATCAGAACATTCGGGGCGGAAAGTCCGATAAATACATTGGCGCCCACGATCGCCTCCTTAAGGGAACCCTTGATATGTCCTGAATTGGTGACAGTCGCCATGTATGCCTGCTCGCTGTTGAGACGTTCGTCTCCCTCACAGATAATGCCCTTGCTGTTGCACATAACAACATCCTTGACGCCGAGAGAGAGCAGCAGCTTGGTCACAGCGATTGCGGCTGCGCCGGCGCCATTGACGGTAATTCTGAGATCAGCGGGTTTCCTGCCGGTCAGGCGGCAGGCGTTAAGAATCGCAGCGGCGACACAGACCGCCGTGCCGTGCTGGTCATCGTGGAAAATAGGTATGTCACAGATTTTTTTGAGTCTGCGTTCAATCTCAAAACACCTCGGAGCGGAAATATCCTCAAGGTTTACTCCTCCGAAGCTGCCGGCGATAAGCGCAACAGTATTGACTATAGTATCCACATCATTAGAGCGTATACAGATGGGTATTGCGTCAACGTCGCCGAATTTCTTGAAGAGCGCGCATTTGCCTTCCATGACCGGCATACCGGCCTCGGGTCCGATATTGCCAAGGCCGAGAACAGCTGAGCCGTCGGTTATCACCGCCACGAGATTTGAGCGGCGTGTGAGTTCATAGCTCTTGTTTATGTCCTTCTGAATTTCCAGACATGGCTTTGCCACTCCCGGGGTATAAGCCAGGGAAAGATCCTCGTTTGTTTCAACGGGACAGCGGGTGACAACTTCAATCTTGCCTTTCCATTCGTAGTGCTTTTTTAAAGATTCAGTCTGATAATCCATGTTATTTTTTACAACCCTTTCAAATAGATAATATACCAATATAATTATAGCAAATTCTTCAAGAAAAGTAAACACTTTTTTCTTACCAAATCTTCATATGCACAGGACAAATATGTCGATAATAGACACAGAAAAGCCGAATATTGCCAAAGTCCATGGAAAACAAATTTTATTGACATGGTTGATCACGCAATATTTGGCCCGCCGTTCTGACTTTATCCGGCGAAAAAAGGCTGTGTAATCCGCACTCGTTCAGATACTGAACCGGCTCTGAGCGATAAAAAATAATTTTTTTAAAAAAAAGCTTGACATTTCTTAATGCCTGTGATAGAATAACAACGTTGCAGAAATCCGGGTGTAGCGCAGTTTGGTAGCGCGCTTGAATGGGGTTCAAGAGGCCGTGAGTTCGACTCTCGCCACTCGGA
>ONWI01000184.1 GCA_900321515.1 uncultured Eubacteriales bacterium
ATATTCGCCCGCCGGTGTAATATATTCACCCGCTTCACTCAAAAAAATTTCCGGTGAACGAGGCAGGACCTCCGTCGAGGACGAACAGAGGGATATGCTTAAAAACAATGGTCTTATTGTTGACGATTCCGACGTTATCAACGCCATGGAAATCGGAATGCAGAAAAAGGTTGACAAAAATTCCAACGCAAGCATAAAGGGCGGTCAGACATTCCGTTCAAGCGCAACATATGTTGCCGATCCCGCTCAATTTGATGTTATCCGCGGGTATATCCGCTCGCTGCTCCGTGAAATGGGCGAATCTCTGCACCGCGGAGAGATTGAGGCATATCCCGTCAAGGGAACGTATGACGCGTGTGAATACTGCGAATATCGCATAATGTGTTCACAGGAACAGAAATGTTCCGGAAGGATTATTACCAAAAAGAGCATGTCTGAGACACTGGAGCAGATGCAGGAGGATTACGATGGGTGAGAGAATATGGACGCCGCAGCAGCGCAGCGCTATTGACGCTTGTGGAGGAACGCTGCTTGTATCCGCTGCGGCAGGTTCAGGCAAGACAGCGGTTTTGGTTCAGAGAGTCATAGAAAGGCTCACATCCGACGATCCTCAGAGATACTGTGACGCGGACCGGCTGCTGATCGTTACGTTCACAAGAGCCGCCGCCGCGGAAATGAGGGAACGAATTACAACCGAACTTCAGAAAAAACTTGAGCTGAATCCTTGGGACACAAGAATGCGCAGGCAGATGATGCTGATAAAAAAGGCGCAGATATGCACGATAGACTCATTTTGCAGCAAGCTGGTGAGGGATAATTTCTACAAACTGGATATTGCTCCGGATTTCCGGATAGCGGACGATTCAGAGCTGAAAATACTTCGGGACGGGTGCATAAACGATGTGCTGGAACGCAATTACGCCGAAGGCGACGGGGACTTTTTTGAATTGGTGGAACAGCTGATAGGCGACAAAAACGACAATGAGCTGTCCGAACTGATCAAAAGCCTGGATTTCTACATAAGCTCGTTTCCGTTCCCGGAAGATGTGATGGCTGCGCTGGAAAACGCATATTCACCAAAAGAACCGTCAGAAACTGTATGGGGAAGATCGGTGCTTGAATACGTTAAAAAAGCCGCTCAGTACGGTTTGGAATGCAATGAAATTGCTCGCGGAATTTCCTCGTCGGACGAAAAGCTCACCGAGAAGTATCTGCCGTCATTTGAGCGCGACGCGGAAATACTTGAAGAAATACAAATGGCAGCGGTTAGCAGAGACTGGGACAGTTTGTACAAAAAATCTTCCCAAGCCGCTATAACGCCTTTAGGCAAGTCAACAAAGCTGCCGTATGAAGCTGAAATAGCAAAGGCGGCGCGTTCTGTAGTAGAGCGGACTATGAATAGTATACGTTCATGCGTAATATCCGATTCGCAAGAGTTTGAAAAGGAAGTTAGCTTTACAGGCAGAATGGTGCGAACCCTTATCAGACTGCTTCGGGAATACTATTCAGAAATGGCTGAAGTCAAGTCAAACAGGCGCATTCTTGACTTTACGGATATAGAGCATATGGCAGTCAATTTGCTCGTGCAAAGGAGAGAAACTTTACACGGCGATTACGAACCGTCTTCCGCATATGACTATATGAACGCCTACTGCAAGACCGATACGGCAGTAGCTCTGACCGGTCAGTTCGATGAAATAATGCTCGACGAATATCAGGATACCAACGCGGTACAGAGCCTGATATTTTCGGCAGTGGCGCGTAATCCGGAAGGTACCGGCAAAAAGGCGCTGACCGACGGGGTAAATATGTTTATGGTCGGGGATATGAAGCAGAGCATTTACCGTTTCCGTAAGGCTGTGCCAGAACTCTTTATGGAAAAATTCAGCAGATACACGCCATATAACGCCGACTCCCCAAAATATCCCGCGCTCATCACACTCGGGGCAAATTTCCGCAGCCGCAGCGAAGTTACCGGAGCGATCAATTATATTTTCCGTCAGATCATGTCACCCGAAATGGGAGGAGTCAGATATGACGAATCTCAGGAACTTTCCGCGCGCGCTGTTTATCCCGAATCGGACGATATGACAGCCGAGCTGCATTTTCTCTCACGGCCAAGAGGATATGCCCTGAGCGGAACAGAATTTGAAGCCGAATATATCGCCGGGCTTATTTCAAAAATGATTTCCGACGGATTCAAGATTACCGACAAGGCTACAGGTGAACTAAGGCCGGCGCGATACAGTGATTTCTGCATACTCCGCCGCGGTATCAGCTCCAACGGCAGGAGCTATGCGGACGCGCTCGAGAAGAAGAACATTCCGTCGTGGATATCAACTGACGGAGGTCTGCTTGATACAGACGAATCCAATGTCGTCATGTCATTTCTCCGAGTGATAAGCAATCCTCTGCTCGACATTCCTCTGATGTGCGTGATGATGTCGCCAATATACGGCTTTTCACCCGACGAAATGGCTCAGATACGCCTTAAAGAGCGCACAGCTCCGTTTTACGGAGCTGCACTGTCGATGGCGAAGGATGGGGACAAAAAATGCGCTCTTTTCCTCGAAAGCATGGAACGGTTCAGACTTCTTGCCGCCACTCAGCCAACCGACAGATTAATTGAAGAAATCTGTTATTCCACAGGTTACCTTGCTGCTGTGAGCGCAATGTCAAAAGGAGATATCCGCAGGGCAAATATCCGGCTGCTCTGTGAATTTGCCGCCAAGTGCGAAGGCTCCGGTTCGTTCGGAGTCGGTGCGTTCATATCGACAGTTGACAGAATGCTTGAACAAGGCGATGATCTGCCGGGAGCGGTTTCGGTGACCGAAAATTCCGACGTAGTGAGGATCATGACCATTCACAAATCCAAGGGATTGGAATTCCCGGTTTGTATAATCGCGGGACTCGGCACACAGTTCCAGAAGGACGGAGACGCTGGCGGCGTTATCACCCACAGTGATCTCGGCGTGGGAATGAAGATGAAAGAGGACGGAGCTTGGTATGAAACTCAGATACGCCGGGCAATTATCGAACGCTCACATATCGAAAATCTGAGCGAAGAAATGCGCATTTTGTATGTCGCTCTCACACGAGCGAAAGAAAAGCTCATAATGGTTGCGACTCCGCGCTCGGTCAAATCATGCGTGAACGACGCTGCCATAGCGGTGTATAATTCATCATGGAACGGACAGATAACGCCTTTTGCCATGTCCCTGAGCAATTCATTTGCGGCGTGGCTGGCAATAGCAGCCATACGGCACCCTGACTGCGGGTGCTTCAGGGATATAGCGGATATCTGCGTTGATACCATCGCCTCTCCCGGATGCAGGCTGAAAGCCGTCATTCATGAAGGACATAATTCACCCGCCGAAGAGTCCGCGCCCGAAGCGGAATGTTCTGAATTGCCTGAGAATTCCCCATCCGAACCGGATGAGGCGCTGATTGACGCCATTAAGGAACGTCTGGATTTCAGATATCCATACGGCAATCTATCCGGCGTGCCTACGAAGGTCACGGCTTCCGAGCTTACCAAGCGGGAACATTCCGGAGAATCAATCAACCTCGTCCGTCCGTCTTTCATGATGAGCGGGGGGCTTACTCCAACCGAACGCGGAAAGTCCCTTCATAAATACATGGAATTTGCCAATTTCCGTGCCGCTGCCGAGTCGCCTGAACAGGAACTGAAGCGGCTTAAGAAATACGGATTTCTCACCGAAACCGAGGCTGACGCTGTAGACACATCAAAGATAGCCGCATTTTTTGCACAGATGCAGCCAATGCTTTCGGAAGCTGAGAATATTCTCCGTGAACGCGAGTTTTCGGTAATTCTGGACCGGGAACATTTGTCGTTTGTAACTGATGCAGACATCGGCGATGAACCGGTTGTGCTGGAGGGAGAATGTGACTGCGTGCTTGAATTTTCCGACGGCACGGTAATACTTGACTACAAGACCGACCGAATTTCCAATCCGGAAAAACTGATAGAACATTACGGCACGCAGCTCAAACTCTACCGATACGCCATGGAACAGGTTCTCCAAAAGCCGGTCAAGGGGATATATCTCTATTCGTTCTATCTCGACAGGCTGATTGAGGTTGAATAATATTTTATTAAGGTGATAATGAATGATTGAAAATTTTGAAGAATTAAAGAAAGAATGTCTCAAATGCACAAGATGCGGGCTTTGCCAAGGCAGACACAACGTAGTGTTCGGCGTGGGAAATCCGAATGCCAGAGTGCTTTTAGTAGGGGAGGGACCTGGCGAAAATGAGGATCTGCAGGGGGAGCCGTTTGTAGGACGCGCCGGAAAACTGCTTGACACGATGCTTGACGCGGTCGATCTCTCGCGCGAACGCAATATTTACATTGCCAATATAGTCAAATGCCGTCCGCCCCGGAACCGCGACCCGCTGCCGGAGGAACAGGAAGCCTGCATAGGCTGGCTGCGCAATCAGTTTGCTATCATGCGGCCGAAGATAATAGTCTGTCTCGGCAGGATAGCAGGCATGAAGCTGATGGATCCGAACATGAAGATAACACGCCAGCACGGTCAGTTCATCGACAAAAAGGGCACTCTGATGATGGCAACGCTTCATCCCGCCGCCCTGCTAAGAAATCCCGGACAGAAGCCTGACGCATTCAATGACTTTTTGCTGCTCCGCGAAAAGATAATGGAGGTATGTCCCGAGACATACGATATGTAGTATGTAATGTCTGTCCTGTACACTATAAGAACCGGTTCAGAATCTCCGCGGAAGGTAAATAATATCCGTCCGCGGAGAACAATTATTCTGATGAAGCTCCCGCTGTCATAGGTTCTATCAGCAGGGGCTTTTCCTCGGATATTTCCTTGAGAAAAGTAACGTATCTGGTCACACGCACACCTGCCGCGGTTTCGTTAACCGTGCGTTCGTTGCTCACAATCTCTATGTGATCTGCCTTGCCGATAAGCCGGCTTAGCCTGCCTTCCGCCTGTTCCGCGCACTCCTCTGGAGTAAATTGCTTCTGGACATAACAAAGCTCATGCCATTCTTCACGGCGAAGAACTATCGGAAAATCAAACCCGAAAAAACTGAGCGGATATTCGCTGTGTGTCCTGCGGTAATTACCCTTTGGCAGCGAGCCGAAAAGCGGTATTTCAATTCCGAAAGCCATGAGACGGTTGATATTTACGATATGTCCCGTGGGTTCGGCGACAATCTGTTCATAGTTCACCGTTTCGGAAAACGTGCGGTCCACCAGCGCGGTAATCTTTCCTTTGGCGTGGACCATAACCACGCTTTCTCCCTGTGAATCAAAAACTCCGCTTACAAGCACGTCGCCGGGTACAACAATATCGCCCTCCTTTACAAAAATAGTTCCCTGTGAAGCCGTGGCGGAGACGATCTGGCCGCTTTCCTTAGCAATCAGGTTGCAAGGTTCATTATCATATGAATGTCTGCGCAGAGGAACCGCCGCGCTGAACTGCACTCGCGCCTTGCAGCCCATTCTGGACACTCTTATCATGTCAAACTGGGGAAGCCTATCCTCCAGAACCATCTGAATCATGTCGCCGTCAATTGAGGAACACATCACGCCGGTGCGGATTCCCTCGTCGTACAGTATGTCTGTAACGCTGACGGCATACTGTTCGGGAAGATTCTCAATATCCACCGACCACACAAACAGCGACATAAACCACAGCGCCGCGCAGAACAACACAAATCCCGCCGCGAAGCCCCATCTTTCGCGGTAATTTCTCACATAATACGGCAGTCCGTAATGCGAAATAATCACAAGCTCAGCGTCTGCTTTCGCGGCAGCGTCACTCAGGGCTGGAAATTCCTTTGCCCTGGTAAAGGCAAATGCCCTGCCGTTCCTGTGATTTACGTTGAAAACATTCAGCCAGCGCCGGTTGGCGATATTCAAAAAACGCTCGACCGAACCTCCGACTATCTCAAAGCAGACTGTTTCTTTGAATAATCCAGGCATCAGCGTCCCTCCTTCACGAAAAGCTGATAGAATTAATATTGCCGCAGATAATTATAGTGTTTTCTATCATGCGATATATGCACAGGCATCCGCCTTCGATTACCACTCTTTTTTTGCATGTCGAAATGGTAATCCTGTCGTCGCCGTATTCGCATATACCGCGGCATCCCTCTATCAGCAGACCCCTTCCGACCTCGATAGTAACCCGGCAGTCCCCATGGCTCATATCCGGCGAGGAATTCATCAGCTTTCTGAGAAATCTGTCGGAAAAAGAATTTTCATTGATGTCATTGTTCATATAGTTCACCCCGATTGATAATACATATGCTGAAAACGGGGTAAATATCCGTTATTATTTTCCCGCAAAGCACATATTCTGTTTTCGGGAGATGAATGCTTTGAAAACGATAAGAGCCAATCGGAATGATATGATGTTGACGGTGTTTGCAGCGTGTACTTCTGCGGTTTTATGCGCCGCGTTTCTCATTCATTCGGCAAGCGCGGCGGACGCCGTTCGCAGAGGCATTGAAATATGCGGTGTGAGCGTCATCCCGTCGCTTTTCCCTATGATGTTCCTATCTCAGTATATCGTCAAAAGCGGAGCCGCGGAGCTTGCGGGAGGACTGCTGGACAAACCGGTACGTCTGCTGTTCGGACTGCCCGGAATTTGCGGCGTGGCGCTGCTTACGGCTTTTATTGGAGGATATCCCGCGGGTGCGCGGGCGGCGGAATCTCTGACCGCGGACGGAAAAATCACCAGGGAACAGGGCGAGAGGCTTGCGGATATTGCATTCTGTGCCGGTCCCGGATTTGCGATTGGCATGATCGGAGGCGAACTTTACAAAAATAAATCTGTTGGTCTGCTGATATTGACAGCACAGGCATTTTCATGTATAATCATAGGAACGGTACTGAAATTTGTTTTCAAGGACAAAGAATCGTTTTCCGCAAGCAGGACGAAATCCCCGCAGAGAATATCGCGCGGATCAGACGCTTTCGTGCAGTCGGCGGCGAACACGGCATCGACCATGCTGAATATGTGCAGCTTCATCATTCTCTTTCAGGTGATAATATCAATGCTGGATACAACCGGGATAAATACCGCGCTCGGAATGCTTACTCAGACGGCGGGATTGGGCGACAAGGGGAAAATGCTGCTCCCGTGTGCTGTCGAGGTCACATCCGGAAGTATTCTTTCAGTGAGTGCCGGACTTCCGTTTACCGCATTTGTAGCGGGATTCGGCGGGCTTTCGGTTCATTTTCAGAATTTTGCCGTATGCCGTACCATACGTCCGAAAAAGCAGGTCTATTTTCTCATCAGAATCATTCAGGGCGGACTATGCAGTATTATCGTCACTTTCGCACTCAGACTGCCATGCTTTGCGTCGATCGTACTGCCTGTTTCGGGCAGTGCGGCTCAGGCTGTTCCGGTTCGTTTTTCGCGTGTATCGGTGGGATTTGGATGCGCAATGATTGTAATGTGCCTGATGAGCGTAATCTGCCTGCCATCCGAAAAGGAGATGATTAAGTCATGAATTTATCCAGATTCTACGGAAAAAACATTAATTCATCATGCAAATACTGCCTTTATTATATTGAGAACCCGTCCGAACCGGGTACAAAGACATGTGAGAGAGGCAAGCCGACTGAAAACGGCGCGTCATGCGGAGCATTCCGCTACGAACCGACTCTCCGGGAACCCCCGGAACAGCCGCTCCTTAAGGAATTCAGTCCGGAGGATTTCAGGATATAAAATATACATTATTGAGGATGACATAAAAGAAATGAAGCTTATACTTGCATCAGGCTCGCCAAGAAGGAGAGAGCTACTGGCGATGACAGGGCTAAAGTTCGAGGTCGTAACCAGCGACGCTGACGAGAACATTCCCGACGATATTCAGCCGGGTGTTGCCGCCCTGATACTAAGCGAGAAAAAGGCGCTTGCCGTTGCCAGCCTTGCGGAATACCGCGGAAGCATCGTTATCGGAGCGGATACGATAGTCAGTCTCGACGGAAAGAAATTCGGCAAGCCCAAGGATGCGGATGACGCGGAGCGAATGCTCAAGGCGCTGTCGGACCGGACTCATACTGTCTACACCGGCGTTGCGATCGTAAACAGCGACCTGACAGTAAACAAATTCGTCGAAGCCACCGAGGTTCACTTTTACCCTCTGAGCGAAAATCAGATAAAGGACTACATCGCAACCGGCGAATACAGCGACAAAGCCGGCGGATACGCCATTCAGGGAGGCGGCGCCGTGTTTGTCAGCGGAATAATCGGCGATTACTACAACGTCATGGGACTTCCGATCGGGCGTCTGATGCAGGAGATACGCAGGATACATTGAAAAAAGGACAGTGAATCAAATGAAGATCAAGGATATAATAAAAGAAAATCAAGCAATCTTTTCGTGCGAGATATTTCCTCCGAAAAGCTACATGAATATTGACAAAACAAAGGCGGTCGCAAAGGCGATATGCGGCCTGAATCCCGATTTTGTCAGTGTAACATACGGCGCGGGGGGCGGAACATCACAGCAGACAGTGGAGATTGCCCGCTACATAAACGAAACAGGGAACACAGCCCTCGCGCATCTCACCTGTGCATCGTCAGACCGCAGCGAGGTAGCCGAGGCGATTGAAAAACTGAAAGCATACGGCATAGAGAATATCTTAGCCCTTCGCGGTGATATTCTCGAAGAAAACAGGAACAAGCCGCGCGATTTCAAATACGCAGGCGAGCTTGTCACGGAGATCAGGCGCCACGGAGATTTCTGCATCGGCGCGGCGTGTTATCCCGAGGGACATGTGGAATGCGAAAGCATGGAACGGGACCTTGACAACCTCAAAGCCAAGGTGGAATGCGGCGTAGATTTTCTCACCACGCAGATGTTCTTTGACAATACCGCGTTTTACAGCTTCATGTTCCGCGCGCTCAAAAAGAACATTAATGTGCCGATACTGGCGGGAATAATGCCAATGACCAACTCCGCGCAGATAGTCCGCAGCTGCAAGCTGTCCGGCGCGACCCTTCCGACGCGTTTCCGCAGGATCGCAGACAAATTCGGGGACAATCCGGAGGCTATGAAGCAGGCTGGAATTGCCTATGCCACCGAACAGATAATTGATCTCATCGCAAACGGCGTAAAAGGCATACATCTTTACACAATGAACAAGCCGGATGTTGCCGAGAAGATCATGTCCAATCTTTCCTGTATTGTCGGAGCAGACAGAATATGCATGAAATAACTCCGGGCAAATGGTACTCCGGCGCGGATATCAACGAGATACTGCGCTATTCAGGCATTATGAACGCCGCAAGCTGTTCGGATGAAATAATTGCCGAATCGGTGCGCGCAGCGGAACAGATAGGCGGGACGGCGCATCCAAAGTCAATTTCCCGCGAATGCTCGCTGAGCATTTCCGGCGACGTTTGCAGCATCGACGGCATTGAAGTCAAAAGCAGTTCGCTTGCGGAGCATCTTGCCGACTGCGAAAGGGCGCTGCTTTTCGCGGCAACCCTCGGCAGCGGAGTGGATATGCTGATAGGCAGATATTCCGCGGTAAAAATGAGCTATGCGGTAATTCTTCAGGGGGCGGCAGCCGCGCTGACGGAGCTTTTCTGCGACGATGAATGCGCCGCGCTGGAGAGAAAATATGAAAATGAAGGCTGTTTTCTGCTGCCGAGATTCAGTCCGGGCTACGGCGACTTTTCGCTTGAATATCAGCGAGCGCTGACAGAACATCTAAACGCCTATAAATACACCGGCATTGCCGTGAGCGTGGGCGGTCAGATGACGCCGATGAAGTCGGTCTCAGCGGTAATCGGCGTCTCCCGGACACGCAGGAGCAGCAGGGGAAGCTGCGCAAGCGGCAAATGCGCCGGCTGTCCGAACGTCGGGTGTCAGTTCAGGCGCGTATAAATCACTTAAACAAGACATGTGAGGTTTCAGATGAAAAAGATAACCGAGCTTTTAGGCAAAAAAATTCTGTTTTTTGACGGAGCAATGGGAACCATGCTTCAGGGAAGCGGACTTAAAGCCGGAGAACTTCCCGAGCTTCTCAACATAACCAATCCCGGGCTTATCACGTCAATACACAGAAAATACTACGACTGCGGATGCAATATCGCCACAGTCAACACATTCGGAGCGAATTCGTGCAAGCTCAGAGACAGCGGATATTCCGCCGAACAGGTTATTACAGCCGCAATCGGCTGCGCAAAGGCAGCGAGGGAGCAGTCCTCAGATACGGAAGAAAAATTCATAGCCATGGATATAGGTCCGATAGGCAGGCTCATCGAACCGATGGGCGATCTGAGCTTTGACGAGGCTTACGGTCTTTTTGCGGAAATGGCTTCATGCGGCGAAAAAACGGGCGCGGACCTGATTCTGATCGAGACGATGGGAGCCGCGTACGAAGTCAAGGCGGCTGTACTCGCCGCCAAGGAAAACACAGCGCTTCCCGTGTTTGTCACATGCGCGTTCGACGCTTCCGGCAAGACCTTTACCGGCGCCGACTGCGAATCCATAGCCGCTCTGCTGGAAGGTCTCCGTGTAGACGCCTACGGCCTTAACTGCGGTCTCGGACCGGACGAGCTTTATCCGGTCATCAGCAGATTCTCGGAAATCTCCTCACTGCCTCTGATATTCAACCCGAACGCGGGACTGCCAAAACAGAAGGACGGCGAAACATACTTTGACGTTGACCCCGAAGCATTCGCCGCTTCAATGCAGAAGACCGCCGGGCTTGGGCTCAGCGTGATGGGCGGCTGCTGCGGCACCACTCCCCGGCATATAAGCGAGATGATAAAGCTCTGCCGCGATATTCCCGCCCGGATCCCCTGCGATAAGGGAATAACCATGGTTTCCTCCTACACCCACGCAGTAAGGATAGGGGAGGAACCTGTTATCGTAGGCGAGCGCATCAATCCTACAGGTAAAAAGCGCTTCAAGGAAGCCCTGAAAAACGACGAGATATCTTATATACTCGGCGAGGGCATCGTTCAGCAGGACGCCGGAGCGCATATTCTGGACGTAAACGTGGGTATGCCCGGAATCGACGAGCCTGCTATGCTTGTCAAAGCCGTCACACGGCTTCAGGGAGTAATAGACCTTCCGCTCCAGATAGATACATCCAACATTGAGGCGATGGAACAGGCTCTCCGCCGCTACAACGGCAAGCCGCTTATCAATTCGGTCAGCGGCAAGGAAGAATCCATGCGCGCAGTTTTTCCTCTTGTCAGCAAATACGGCGGCACAGTAGTAGGTCTCGCCCTCGATGACAGCGGCATTCCATCCACTGCCGAAGGGCGTGTTGCAATTGCTCGCAAAATAATAGAAACTGCCGCTGAATACGGAATAGGACGCAAGGACATAATAATAGACGGACTGACGCTCACTGTCAGCGCCGAACCGGACTCAGCCAATGTGACCCTCGAAACGCTTCGCAGAGTCAAAAAGGAGCTCGGCGTATGCACAACTCTCGGCGTGTCCAATATATCATTCGGACTTCCGAAGCGTGAGATAATCAATTCAGTATTTTACACATGCGCCCTCAACGCGGGGCTGGACTGCGCCATAATCAATCCGAAGTCCGAGTCCATGATGAACGCCTATTATTCATATTGCGCGCTCTGCGGATTTGACCCCGCGTGCGGTCGGTATATTTCCCGATACAGCGCCATGACCGAGACTGCTCCTGCCAAGCCATCGGAAAATATCTCCTTGAAATCAGCGATCATATCCGGACTGGGCGACGCCTCCGCTTCAATAGTGCGCGAAAGGCTGGCTTCCGGCGGAACTGCCGATCCAATGGATATTATCCGCGACGAGCTTATTCCGGCGCTGAACGAGGTAGGCGACGGCTTTGAGAAGGGAACCGTATTCCTTCCGCAGCTTCTGATGAGCGCGGAAGCAGCAAAAGCCTCGTTTGAGGTGCTCAAAGAAGTGCTTTCTGGCTCAGGTTCTGACGAAAAGATAGGCAGGGTAATTCTTGCGACCGTCAAGGACGATATCCACGATATTGGCAAAAATATCGTAAAGGTGCTGCTGGAAAACTACCGTTTTGAAGTAATCGACCTCGGCAGGGACGTTCCCGCCGATACGGTGCTTGAAAATGTTCGTAAACACAATATTAAGGCTGTGGGGCTGAGCGCACTCATGACAACAACCGTTGTCCGTATGGAGGAAACCATAAAGCTTCTGCGTCGTGAAGCTCCGGATGTGAAGATATTCGTCGGCGGAGCGGTTCTGACCGAAGATTACGCCATGCAGATCGGCGCCGATGCGTATTGCCGTGATGCCATGGCTTCCGTCAGATATTGCCAGAAGATTTTCGGTGTGGAATGATTTTTCCCTTTTCCAATTAGATTATAAACAAATATCACCTTTTGTTCACACAATCATAACATTACATATTTATAATAGTTATGATATATCGACTATTGTATGGAGTGTGAGATGAGTGGAAACAATCAAGCTGGCAACTGGCATTACGATTCTTGTAATATGCCTTACAATTCATGCGCTCATTGCATGTGCAATATACTTCCATATAAACAAGCCCGCATTTCTCATTGACAACATTCCTCAGATTGCCATTCTCTCTTTCGTTTCAATGCTGATGGGCTTTTTGCTCATCATCTCATGATCAATATACGTTCGCGGCGTCTGTTCAGTAAGGCAGGCGCCGCTTTTTATCATTATTTCAGGCTATAAGAAAAAAATATTTGTATTTTATTATTGAATTGCCTGCCGCGGTGTGTTATAATCTTAGAGTATAAATTTTTTGCTCTTTCAAATAATATAAACGACACCTAATGCATTTATATTATGAAGGGCGATGTATGTTTATTATGAATGAAGACACTGCGTTTTATGGCAGCAGCGATAAAGAATCTTCGTCTGCTGACGGATTATCAAAGGATGGGCTGGACTGTATAGAACAGACCGGCGCGATTACATCAACCAAAGGCAGGCACGTCATTCACTGCCTGTCAATAATCGGTCAGATCGAAGGACATCAGGAGCTTTCATCTCCCGCAAAAACCACCAAATATGAGCATATCATGCCCCAGCTGGTTGCGGTGGAGGAATCCGAGGAAATCGAAGGTCTTATTATCCTGCTCAACACCGTAGGCGGTGACGTTGAAGCCGGTCTGGCAATTGCGGAGCTTATTTCCGGCATGAGGACGCCGACCGTTTCGCTTGTTCTGGGCGGAGGCCACTCCATAGGCGTGCCGCTTGCAGTATCGGCAAAGCGCTCGTTTATCGTTCCGTCGGCGACAATGACCATCCACCCGGTCAGGATGAGCGGACTTGTGCTTGGAGTTCCCCAGACAATGACCTGCTTTGAAAAAATGCAGGAACGTATCAGCCGTTTTGTGGAGGCGAATTCCGGCATGACCGCGGCGCGGTTCAATGAGCTTTCGGTGAGGACCGGCGAGCTTGTGATGGATATCGGCACGGTTCTGGATGGCGATCAGGCGGTCAAAGAAGGCCTTATTGACGAACTCGGTTCGCTCAGCAGCGCCATTTCATGTCTTTACTCAATGATCGAATCGGGAAAGAAGTCATAATATCTGAATAAACCATTGAATCGTATTGCGCGTTCTTTGGTTTACATATATTTATCACTAAAGAAAGAGGTACATAATTTATGAACATTTGGGAAGCCATTATTCAGGGCATTGTGCAGGGACTTACCGAATTCCTACCGGTTTCCAGCAGCGGCCATCTTTCGCTTGTACAGCATATTCTTCCCTCGACATCGAGCGGGAACAACGACGTTGGCAATCAGGCGCTTTCGCTCTTTTTGCACTTCGGCACACTGCTTGCCGTTTTCATCGTGTATCGTGAGATTATCTGGAAGATGATACTTGAGTTTTTCAGCATGTGCAAGGAATTCTTCACAGGCAAATTCGTCTGGAAACTGGATAAGATGAATAAGGAACGCAGAATGGTCATTTTTGTGGTGGTAGCATCCGCGTTTGCAATTATTCTTTTCCTCCCGCTGCTCGGCTGGCTGGGACTTGAGACCGGCGGCGAACCCGTAAAAAAACTCTCGGATCTTGCCGAATATTTCTCTAATGACAACAGCATTATGGCGGAGGGCATATTCTTCACCTTTACCGGCATACTGATTCTGCTTGCCACAGTTTTTGATTACCGCATAGGCAATTCCCCGAAGAACAGGGACGGAGTGATTACATTAAGAAATGCGTGCGCGATGGGAATAGGTCAGTGCATCGCCGCCATGCCAGGTATCAGCCGTTCGGGAACTACTACCACAATGGGTATGCTCACCGGAGCGGAAAAGAATACGGCTCTTGAATTCTCATTTATCATGGGCATTCCCGCCGTGCTTGCCGCAAATCTGCTCGAAGTCAAGGATACCGACTGGTCGGCTGTCAGCGGTTCAACCATAGCCGCGATTCTGGTAGGCATCGTAGTTTCGGCTGTAGTAGGAGTCCTTGCGATCAAGTTTCTCAAATGGATTGTTTCAAACGATAAATTCCATTATTTCGGCTATTACTGCCTCGTGCTCGGAGTGCTTGTAATAATAATCGCTTCTATTGAGAATGTGCTTGGCACAACATTTTCCCTGGGCAAATAATTCTTGACCTATAAACGATCGGGAAGCCTCGGCTGCGGCATTCCCGGTCGTGTTTATAGGCTTTATTTAATTTATATAATAATATCCAAACAGGATAATTAAGAGGTACAGTTAAAAACATGTCAGAAAACACGGGCAACAAAAAAAACAAATCAGCGTCAAGACCGCCGTCATCGGGCAAAAAGCCCGGATCGGGGAACAAGCACAAGCATTCCGCAGGTTCCTCCGGTAAGAAGGGATCCCGAGTAAATCTAAATAAGAAAAGCAGACTTGCAGGCAGAACGGTTGAAATGTCATCCGGCCAGCAGATCAGTATAGAGGAAGTTATGAACGAACCAGAAGAAAATATGGAGCAGTCCGCTCCCAAACCAAACAGACATAAGCCCGCGCCACCGATAAATGATGAAGATGCGGCGGCGCCTGTAAGTTATGATGAAAACTCAGGAAACTTAAATGAGTTCAAAGAGGATTCACTTTCAAATGAAATAAACTGGAGGAAACAGATAAAGTCCATTGTGATATGGACGTTTTCCGTTATTCTGCTATCGCTCACCTTTTTCCCGGGCGAAAGCCTATGGTATATCATTCACAGTTTTATTCTCGGAGTTCTGGGATTCAAGGCATTTCTGTGGGCAGGATTAATGGTTTTTTTCGGTTACCTTATGACAAAGCAGGTTGACGATGTGGAAATGCTGGACGTCATTCGTCCTGTGGCAGGAATAATCCTGCTGATTGACGTACTTAGCTATATACTTATTCAGTCTGACGGCTACCGGAATGTTTACAACGAATTTTCATTCACTATCTGGCAGCTGTTCAATCAGATGCTGAAAGACGGCACCAAGGTCGGCGGCAGCGGACTTCTGAGCGGGGCTATCGGAGAACTGTTCATTCTATTTGCCGGTAAAGCCGGAGCTGCCATTATCGTTTCGATACTGCTGACGGCGCTGATAATGGTGCTTACCCATACCGGCCCGATTGACCTTTTCAATCAAGGAAAGAGACTTATCAAGACTTTGCTCGATCCGGATTTTTACAAAAAGCTGTTTGAGGTCGAAACAGAACAAACCGCATACAAGACAGTTTTCGATTCTGACGAACCGTTTGATGATTACGATCCGGAATACGAATCTGACATAGATGTGGAAGTGCCGCCTGAGGAGATACCTGAAGATCAGGACGATGATTTCGGTTTTAAGACGGAAGGCGATGTCGATGGCGGCGAGGACGAAAGTTCCGGCGAAACGGCAAAGACCGTGTCCGCTAAAAAGAAGAAAAAGCTCTCCAAAGCAGAAGAAATCAAAGCTCAGAGCGACGAAATAACCAAGCAGATTGAATCGGGCGATCCTTCACCCGATGAGACTGCCGCGAAGGAATACAAATTTCCGCCCCTGCGGTTGCTGACAACTCCGAGAAATGTTAATTCCTCCGAGATCAGCGAAGAGCTCACGGAAACTTCGGAAAAACTGATAAACACACTTGAAGAGTACAGCGTAAAGGCCACCATTGTGGGCATCAGTCCCGGTCCGACTGTAACGCGTTACGAGGTTATGCCTGCGCCGGGCGTAAAAATAAGCAAGATCAATAACCTCTCCAAAGATATTGCCCTGCGCCTTGCTGCGCCGTCAATTAGAATAGAGGCGCCAATCCCCGGCAAATCCGCTGTCGGCATAGAAATCCCCAAAAAAAACAAGCAGATCGTGCGCATAAAGGAATTACTCGGTTCGAGGGAATTCATGGAAGATAAAGGCGCACTCACCGTCGCGCTCGGCAAGGATATCGAGGGCAAGATTGTACTCTGCGAACTCAGCAAGATGCCGCATCTGCTTATTGCCGGTTCCACAGGTTCAGGTAAATCGGTGTGTGTGAACTCCATGCTGATGAGCCTTCTCTACAAATATTCACCCGATGAAGTCAGAATGGTTCTTATTGATCCGAAATCGGTCGAATTCGACATGTATAACGGAATACCCCACCTGCTTGTTCCCGTGGTATGCGAGCCAAAAAAAGCAGCCGGCGCGCTGCAATGGGCTGTCAGCGAAATGCTCAAGCGATACGAAATGCTCAAGCAGCGCAGCGTAAGAAACATCGATGGCTACAATCGCCTTGCCGAGAAGACAGGCGAGTTTGAAAAACTCTGCCGCATAGTTATAGTTATAGACGAGATGGCTGATCTGATGATCGCTTCTCCCAAGGAAGTGGAAGACGCCATCTTCCGTCTCGCTGCAATGGCGCGAGCCGCCGGAATGCACATGGTGCTTGCCACCCAGCGTCCTTCCGTGGACGTTATTACCGGCACTATCAAGAGCAACATACCCAGCCGCATAGCGTTTGCGGTTTCATCCCAGGTCGATTCGCGAACCATACTCGACGAGGGCGGCGCGGAAAACCTCATAGGCTACGGCGATATGCTTTATCATCCTATGGGTTCCAATATGCACATACGCGTGCAGGGCTGTTTTGTGGAGGACGCCGAAGTGGACAGGGTAATCAGATTCGTCAAGCAAAACGGTCTCGCCGAGTACGATGACAACATCGCCGACGAAATCGAGAGAATATCCCTTGACAATTCGGGCGACAACGCGGATGATTTTGAAGGCAAGGACAGTCTCTTTGACAGCGCGGTGGAGATTGTCACCGAATTAGGTCAGGCTTCCACCTCCATGCTTCAGCGCCGCCTCAGCATTGGCTACTCGCGCGCAGGCAGAATCATCGACCAGCTGGAACGGCACGGAATTATCGGTCCGAGTGAAGGTTCAAAGCCTCGCGCCGTGCTGATTACAAGGATGCAGTGGATGGAAATGACCATGAGTCGATCGCATTCCGGCAAAAATGATCCGATAGTCCGGAGCCACAGCGAATTTGCAGCCCAGACGCTCGAAGCGGGTCACGAGGAAATAACCGCACGTCAGTCGGAATTCTTCAATATAGACAGCGACGATGATCTTTACGATGAAGAGGAATTTTTGGAAGACAGTTCCGAAATGACCGACACCGCAGCGTCAGAAAGCACAGACATTCCGGAAGCGGATGACAGCCAGCCGGAGAATAAGGCAGAGGCTATCGTCGTTGATGAGCAATCTTCCGGTGATACCAGCGACGGAGAACCGTTGCAGGAAGCAAATGAAGTAACCGATGTCGAAATCGAGGAAAACGCACAGGATAAAGATGAGCCCGTTTCAGACCCAATTCCCCAAGTGACAGATCTGACGCGGTTTATCGCCCACGGCAAGAGTACGGCACGTCAGGAACCGGAGGAATCCGTCAAGACCGACAGCCCGATCCGGGAAAATTCCAAAAAGGCAAAACCGACAGCGGGCAGAAAAGGAAAGAAGAATTCTGTCGCGCCTCCTGTTCCGCCGAGGGACTTCTCGATTTTCTTTGAAGACGATCAGGATGAAGTGGATGATTTCTTTATATTCTCCCGGAATGAATCCGTCAATGCGGAAGATCATACTCCGGAATCAAAGCCAGCGGCAGTCGAATCACAAGATATTCCGCCGTGGGAAGAATATCCGGCAGAGAAGCCATCGTCCTCCGCCGAGGTTGTTCAGCCTGTCCCTCACGCGACCGACAGGAATTCTGAGGAAACGCAGAATCAGAACAGCGTCCAAACCACTGACCAAACCGCGGACAAATCAGATGACGATGACTTTTTTGACGATGTAATGTCATCTCCGTGGATCAAAAAACTATAACAGCCTGTTGAAAGATACTCGTCAGGCGATGAGAAAGCGAGGCTGAGGCATGTCCTTCTTACCAGTTTCACAGAGCGACGTAAATAAACTCGGCTGGGATCATGTCGATTTCGTATATGTATCGGGCGATGCGTACGTCGATCACCCGAGCTTCGGAGTGGCAATAATCTCCAGGGTTCTGGAGGCAAAGGGATATCGGGTGGCGATACTTCCTCAGCCTGACGTCAGGAAGCTTGACGATTTCAGGCAGTTCGGCAAACCGAGGCTCGGATTTCTTGTGACAGCCGGAAACATAGACTCAATGGTGGCTCATTACACCGCCGCCAAGAAAAAACGGAGCGAGGACGCGTTCTCTCCCGGAGGCAAACCGGGCAGGCGCCCCGACCGCGCAACAATAGTATACAGCAGACTCTGCCGGAAGGCATATCCTGACGTTCCGATCATCATCGGAGGGCTGGAGGCGTCGCTCCGCCGTTTCGCAAATTATGATTACTGGGACGACGAGGTCAAGCCGTCGATACTCATTGAATCCGGCGCGGATATTCTCTCATACGGAATGGGTGAATATTCCATGAGTGAAATTGCTTCGCGCCTTGCCGGCGGCGAGGATATTTCGACCATAACAGATATCCGCGGCACATGTGTAGCGATTCCTGTGGATCAGTATGTCCCGTCGTCGGTGGCTGAATGTCCTTCGTACGAGCAGGTACGCGCATCCAAGAGGGAATACGCCGTTTCCTGCCGCATTGAGCAGGATGAGCAGGACGCCGTTCACGGCAGAAAAATAATCCAGCGGCACGGTGATATGATTCTTGTTCAGAATCCGCCTATGCGCCCGATTACCACCGAGGATTTCGACTGGGTATACGAATTGCCGTATGAGCGCGCCTATCATCCTATGTATGAACCTCTCGGGGGCGTTCCTGCCATCAAGGAGGTCGAATTCTCCATAATTCACAACCGCGGCTGTTTCGGGGCATGCGCGTTTTGTTCGCTTGCATTCCATCAGGGGCGGCAGATCTCCACACGGAGCATCGATTCAATAGTGCGTGAGGCGGAGATGCTGACTCATAAGCCGAATTTCAAGGGCTACATTCATGATGTCGGGGGACCCACGGCGAACTTCCGCATTCATTCCTGCAAAAAGCAGGACAAGGCGGGCATGTGCCGCGGAGGCAAACGGTGCCTTGCTCCTGAACCT
The DNA here is from genome assembly GCA_900321515.1 of uncultured Eubacteriales bacterium. Taxonomy (GTDB): domain Bacteria; phylum Bacillota; class Clostridia; order Oscillospirales; family Acutalibacteraceae; genus RUG762. Next base: position 19,493 of record ONWI01000184.1, read on the forward strand.
TGCCCCGCGCTTCAGGTGGACCACAGCGAATTTCTGGAAATGCTGCGCCGCGTCAGGTCTTTACCGAAGGTCAAGAAGGTGTTTGTGCGTTCCGGCATCCGCTTTGACTATCTGATATTGGAAAAAGACCCGCAGGTCATGCGCGAACTTATAGAATATCACGTCAGCGGTCAGCTTAAAGTAGCTCCGGAACACTGTTCAACCCAGGTGCTTGACCGCATGGGCAAGCCTCATTTCGAGGTGTACAAAAAATTCGCCAAGGAGTTTTACGGCATCACTGAGGAGATAGGGAAGAAGCAGTTCCTCGTACCGTACCTTATGAGTTCTCACCCCGGCAGCACTGTGAACGACGCCATTGAGCTGTCGCTTTTTCTCAAAAAGGAACATCTTCATCCCGAACAGGTTCAGGATTTTTATCCGACTCCCGGCACCATTTCCACCTGCATATTTTACACCGGACTCGACCCGTACACCCTCAGGGAGGTCTATGTTCCCAGAACTCCGCAGGAGAAGGCGCTTCAGAGGGCGCTGCTGCAATACTTCCGTCCGGAGAATCACGACATTGTGGAGCAGGCGCTCATCAGGGCAGGACGTACCGACCTTATAGGAAATTCGCCGTCATGCCTGATACGCCCGTCCCAGAAATACTGGCAGACTCAGATGACAGCTTCCAAGGGTGGCAGAAGCGTAAATCACCCCCAAAAAATCGAGAAAAAGAGTCCGATACGCAGTATAAACAAAAACAAAAACAAAAAGAAAGGCAAAAAATAATGGCATTTTCCACCGGTAAAAAACTATTTCGCACATTGATCAGCACAATTCTTTCCTTGTCTATCATAATTACCTCAGCGCTGTTCACCGGCTGTTCAGAGGATGAAGCCAATCAGTGGCTCAACGAGATTTTCGGAATGCTCAATTACGAGATTTCCGGAGATACGATTGACGGCGAAGCCAAACTTAAAATGCACGTTATTGATGTAGGACAGGGCGATTCAGTTCTTGTCCAGTGCGGAGAAAAAAACGTGCTTATCGACTGCGGCGAAAACGGAATGGGCGGCACCGTGCTGGATTATCTGCGCAGGGCAGGCGTTTCGCATCTCGACTGGATAATCGGCACTCACCCGCATTCCGATCACATCGGAGGTATGGATACCGTTATCAAGAGCAATGATATCACAATAGATCACGTCATGATGCCGCAGACCTCCAAAAACATGACCCCGACAACAATGACTTATACAGAAGTACTCGCCGCCATCAAGAAAAAGAAGCTAAAGATTACGCGTCCCGTTCCCGGAGAAGAATATGACCTTGACGGAGTCACCATGCTGGTGTTATCTCCTGATAAGGGCGCCAAATATGAGGAGCTTAACGATTATTCTATAGTACTTAAATTCACATTCGGAAACGTCTCGATAATTACCGGCGGAGACGCTTCAAATCTCGTCGAACGGCAGATAATAACGCGCGACTACGATCTCAGCGCTGATATTTACAAGGTTTCGCACCACGGAGGAAAAGACGGCAATTCCCAGGCGTTTCTCGATGAAATAAATCCCCGATACGCCGCAATTTCCGTCGGCGCCGACAACAGGTACGGACATCCGAAAAAAGAGATTTTAAAAAGACTCCGCAATATTGATTGCGAAGTATATCGCACAGACCTTGACGGAAATATAATATTTGAATCAGACGGCAAAAATATATCCGTAATTGTTTCAAAAGGATAATCAAAAATTATTATAACAAAGGGGTTATGAAAAATGAGACATCTTACAGTGGACAGAATAGACGGCGTTTACGCAATCTGCGAGGACAAGGAGCGCAAGCTCTTCGCCATTCCCAGAGGCGATCTTCCCGCTAATCTGAAAGAGGGCGACAAGCTGGACATCGACGACGAGGGTGTTATCAATGTCAACGGGAAGGCTGCCGCAGCCGCGCGCGCGAACGTCAGACGCAAAGAGGACGAGCTTTTTGAAAACTGACATTCTCCGATAATTTTTTACAGAGTTTTCCACAGGCGGAAGGGCTGTATTATACGGCTCTTCCGCCTGTTTTCCACCGTCTGAGGCGCTCGTGTATATTATAAAAAAACAATATATAGTAAAAAAACTCTTGCAATTACATATATGTTGTGTTATAATAGGCGGGAACCACAAGTAAGTCCAACTATTCCGCAGCTTAAGGATTGTTCTGCCGACAATGAATAATCCGCCGGCTGCTTCCAGACATGAATTAATTACAGGAGTTGATAGTTTTGCCGGAAAGTCCCGAGTATATTGTAAAGCGAAGCGGTCAGACCGTTAAATTCAACGCCGCCAAGATCCGCGACGCCATCAGAAAGGCAGGAAACGCTGTTTCCGACGAGGAGATCACCGAAGAAAAGGTGCTCAGCCTCACCAACCAGGTGCTTGAAAAAATTCCGCCCCACATGATTCCCTCCGTGGAGCAGGTGCAGGATATAGTGGAAGAGGTGCTTATTTCCAACGACCTGCCCAGAACAGCCAAGGCGTATATCCTCTATCGCGCCGAACGCAGCAAGCTGCGCCAGACCGAGAAGGATCTCATGGACATCTTCAAGTCCCTGACCTTCGTAGACGCGAAAGATTCCAACATCAAGCGCGAGAACGCCAACATCGACACCGACACCGCCATGGGCACCATGCTCAAATACGGCTCGGAGAGCGCGAAGTACTTCGTTGACAACAACATTCTCGACAAGGATATTGCCGACGCGCATAACGGCGGCGACATTCACATTCACGACAAGGATTTCTACCTGCTTACTGAGACCTGCTGCCAGATCGACCTGCTCAAGCTCTTCAAGGACGGATTCTCCACAGGACACGGACATCTGCGTGAACCAATGAGCATCCAGAGTTATTCCGCGCTTGCCTGCATTGCGATTCAGGCAAACCAGAATGAGATGCACGGCGGTCAGTCAGTGCCGAATTTCGATTATTCCATGGCGCCGGGCGTAGCAAAGACATTTATCAAGGAGTATTTCAAGGCTCTCGGACTGTATCTGAAATACCGCTATGATGTCTCCGGTAACGCAGCGGATGAAGCAGTGACATATCTCGAAAAAGAGATGCCGCGCGACATCGTGCGCATATCCAACAAGGATGGCATGGAGCAGCGCATTATCGCCTTGAAAACGGAAGGCAGGCTGCCTGAAGTCATTTCCGGACTGTCGGAGGACGATCTCAGAAAGCTCAACGACAGCGCGTTTGAGACTGCTCTCACCGAGACGGACAGAGCGACATATCAGGCGATGGAGGGGCTTATCCACAACCTCAACACCATGCATTCCAGAGCCGGCGCACAAGTGCCGTTCAGCTCAATAAATTACGGTACGGATACATCGCCCGAGGGCAGAATGGTCATGCGCAACCTGCTGCTTGCCACTGACGCGGGTCTGGGCAACGGTGAAACTCCGATATTCCCTGTGCAGATATTCAAGGTCAAGGAGGGCATCAACTTCAACAGGGATGACCCGAATTACGACCTTTTCCGACTCAGCTGCAAGGTCAGCGCGAAACGTCTTTTCCCGAATTTCAGCTTTCTTGACGCCCCGTTCAACCTTCAGTACTACAAGCCGGGAGATTACAATACCGAGGTGGCTTACATGGGCTGCCGCACGAGAGTCATGGGCAATGTCCACGACCGTTCCAGGGAAATAACCTGCGGCAGAGGAAACCTCAGCTTCACCACCATCAATCTGCCCCGCATAGGCATAGAGGCAAAGGGCGACTGGAACCTTTTCTACAGCATGCTTGATTCACGCATCGACCTTGTATTCAAGCAGCTGCTCCACCGCTTCAGAATCCAGTGTTCCAAGAAGGTGAGAAATTACCCATTCCTTATGGGACAGGGAGTCTGGATAGACAGCGACGGTCTGAGCATCGACGATTCCGTGGCGGAAGTGCTCAAACACGGCACTCTCAGCGTCGGATTCATAGGTCTTGCCGAGACACTCAAGGCAATGACCGGTCAGCACCACGGAGAGAGCGAAGAAAGCTATCAGCTCGGTCTGGATATCATAAAATATATGCGTGGCAGAATGGACAAGAAATCGGCAAAAACAGGTCTGAATTTCACGCTGCTTGCCACACCCGCCGAGGGACTGAGCGGACGCTTCGTAAAGATGGACGCCAAGAAATACGGAAGCATTGAAGGTGTAACCGATCGCGAATACTACACCAATTCTTTCCACATTCCGGTCTACCATAACATCTCGGCATTCAAAAAGCTGCGCCTTGAAGCGCCCTTCCACGCGCTCTGCAATGCAGGCCATATCAGTTATGTGGAACTTGACGGCGATATGTGCAACAATATTGACGCGTTCGAGACCGTCATCAAGTATATGAAGGAAGTCGGCATTGGCTACGGTTCAATAAATCATCCGGTAGACAGAGACCCGATTTGCGGCTACACAGGCGTCATCGGCAATTGCTGCCCGAGATGCGGCAGACACAACGGCGAAGGCGTTTCGGTGGAAACACTCAAAGAACTCAGAAAGAAATATCCAAACATGCCTCATTTTGTAGGTATAGAATGATTATAATGAATAAACATGCAGGAGGTAATTAGAATGAACACACAGGCAGCACAGACAAAAACAGTAGGAGAAGGCGTTGAGTTTGAACGTATACGCCGCATAACCGGTTATCTGGTAGGCACGGTTGACCGTTTTAACGACGCAAAGCGCGCGGAGGAAAGCGACAGAGTCAAGCACAGTCTTTCCGACGGCGAAAAGTAATCTTTCATTCAGTCAGCATCATTCTGTATACAAAAAATTTACATTCGACAATCAAAAAAGCATTGATTTTTTGATTGTTATGTATTATACTGTTATAGCGACTGAAAAAGTCCCGGCATTTTTTAAATAATATGCCTTTTCAAGACAGAATACATTCGTGCATATCGACATGCGGATGCCGGATCCTGTGCGGCAGGGCGCTGTGAACCATGTCAGGCGGGGAACCG
>ONWI01000173.1 GCA_900321515.1 uncultured Eubacteriales bacterium
ACTCCATATAGCATTGAAGGAAACCGCCGAAACAGAGTATTGGCTTCACATCTTGCAGAAATCTGAATATTTAGACGATAGCATGGCAGCTTCCATGTTGAGCGACTGCCTTGAGATCAAGCGTATCTTGATCACATCTATCAACACCGCAAAGCAGAACAATAACTGACTCGCATCTTTTTTTTTCAGCCTTGATAGCAGGCTCTTTATTTTTTACCGGACGTCGAAATAATAATGACATTGATTGTGGTGTTGCTGGAATACATTGCTCAGGCGGATGGCGTATCAGTGTACTTATTATGATTTCTTCAACCGAATGGAATGATTATTTTGTGTACAATCACGATTTTGAATTGATTGATTTTTTGGTATATCCCCGAATATTGACAATGTCATATGTTTCTGTTATACTATAAGAATGTTTTGATCATATAGATCTTTCTATCTTGATCTATTGTGCAGTTGATATTTCTATATCAATTGTATTGCGGCAATTTCGTCAAAAACGGTAGGAAAGGAACAAGAAAAATGAAAAAAAATTACACAATTCGTGATCTCATTGTCTTGCTGTTGAGTAAGCTGTGGTTCATCATTATTGTATCCGTGCTTTTCAGTTCGTGTTCGCTATTGGTTTCAAAGTTCGTGATAAGACCGAGATACGAATCTTACACGACAATGTATGTCAAGAACAACAATTATGCCTGGGATTCCTCAAAAGGCAATATTAACGAAAATGTAGATCTGAATGACCTTAACACGGCTAAATCCCTTGCGGGCACATACATTACTGTTCTTAAGAGTAAATCCGTCATGGAGCAGATAGGCACAAAGCTTGAGGAAAAGTATTCGATTGATGACCTTTCAAGCGTTTTTTCCATCAAAAAAAATAAAGTGTCTGTCAGTTCCATTTCCAACTGCTTTACCATGTCGTCTGTCAACGCGACGGAAGTCATCAAGATAACGGCAAACACTCCTGATCCAAAGATTTCAGCCGATCTTTGCAATTTCCTTTCAGAGATTGCCCCGTCATTTCTGATAAGAGTTGTCGGTGCGGGCTCGGTTGAAATCATTGATTCCGCCTCACCGTCCGATTCTCCGGTTTCTCCGAATGTCCCTCTCAACACAGTGTTCGGATTTTTAATCGGCTTGGCTCTTTCCGTGGCGGTAGTATTGCTTGTGGACTACTTTGACGATACTATCAAAGACGGTGAAGAGATTACTGTGAAATTCAAAAAGGCCATGCTGGGCGAAGTTCAGGCGATTGAAACAGAAAAAACAAAGGGCAAGAAAAAGGGTTCGAAGACCAATCAGAGAATGCTCCTTACCGACTCAAACATTCCATTTAATGTTTCGGAGAGCTATAAATCCATACGTTCCAATATTCTGTTTTCTCTGGGCACCACCTCAAAGAAGGTTATTGCCGTATCCAGTCCGAACCCCTCCGAGGGCAAATCGACAACTGCGTCAAATATAGCGATTGCTCTTGCTCAGACAGGCAACACCGTTCTGCTGATAGACGCGGATATGAGAAAGCCGGTTCAGCACAAGACTTTCAAGGTCAGCAATTCCGAGGGACTTTCCACGCTTATCATCCAGAGATCGAGCTATGAAAAATCAATAAAGAGCGGTGTTATCAAAAATATGGATCTTCTCTCGTCCGGTCCTACTCCGCCCAATCCTTCCGAGCTTCTGGCTTCAGAACAGTTCAAGGTTATTATTGAAAAGCTCGCCTCCAAATATGACTATGTCATTGTTGATACCCCTCCCGTAAACGTTGTAAGTGACGCGATGGTTATCAAGGATTCGACAAGCGGTGTGCTTCTTGTTTTGAAATATGCCGGAACAACCTATGAGGACGTCTCAGAATGTATGAAGAAAATCGAGATTGCCAAGGCAAATATGATCGGCTTTGTGCTCAATGAGATTCATTACCGCCATAGCAAATCTTATTACATCAACAAGTATAAATACAAGGATTATGGCTACGGTTATGGCTATGGTTATGGCTACGGTTATGGCTACGGTTATGGCAAAAAAAGCAATCAGGAAACGGAAGATAATGACAAATAATGATGTTGTTATGAATTCAACTGAAGGTTTCCTCTGAACAAAATACAACAGAAAAAGGTGTGGAAATCGGTTCACAATGACTTCCGCACCTTTTTTGTTTTGGGTTAATTCAGAATATTACTGTAAATCGACGATAAGTTCCGAATATACGCCTGAGACGCAAAGAAGGTTTTCGCTGTCCTCCCGACCGCCGTTTTCCACTGCTTCGCCGTTCTTCTGAAAAAACACATGACAGCCCCGTCCTTTGTTCTGAACACGGAAATCCGCATCCTCGGGAATATGTGTCACACTGCCCGATTTCCACTGATTGATATCGAGCAAGCCGCGTATGCCGTTTACTGTGATGTCATGGCTGGTGCGGGAGGTGAGTTCGACGCTTCCGCAGCAGTCGGAAATGGTAACGCTTTGCGCGTCTCCGTCATATTCCATACGGTCAAGCGCAAGATTCATCAGGTTTAGTTCCTTGACTGAGGCGGTAATCTCACAGCGCCCTGTCAGTTTCCTTGGCAATGTAATTGTCAAACAAAGAGCATCCGCCATTTCAAACCGGCTCACGCCGTCCTTTTTGATACATTCCACGTCCAGTTTGCCGCGATTCTCGTCCAGCTTGATTTTGAAAAGAGAACCGATGTTTGCAATCGACTCGGATGCAAGGTCAATGTGCAGCTTTTCGTCTTCGCCCGTACATACCGTAAGCGAATGGGCTGTGCCGATCTGCATATCGAAATGCATCTGCCGGTCTATGTCAAAGGATGTTTCGCTGTGATAAACATGCGTTTTTTCATCGTGCTGCGGCATAGCCTGCGATACCAGCTCATCGAGCGTGGTCTTGAATATTTCCGCCAGAATCATCATGTTTTCGATGTCGGGCATCCCCTTGCCGGTTTCCCATTTGGTGATTGCCTGTCTGGAAACGCCGATTTTCTCGGCAAGCTGTTCCTGTGAAAGACCTTGGGTCTTTCTGATTTCTTTGAGTTTCTGTCCAAAATCCATGATACATTCCGTCCTTTAATGAAAAATTGAGTAATTGAAGAATTTATTCTTTGATGAGCGAATATGCTTCTATCTTTTTGATGGGTCTTGCCAAAAATAGGCTGATGAGCAGTGTCACAATGATTTCCGCCGTCGCGAACAGCAGCAGAACGCTGACCGGCTGCTCCATATGGTTCTTCATTGCGCCAATCATGCCGAAGATTACATTATTGACTGCGGGGAGCCATACCAGCCCCAGCAGCGACGACGAAAGCGCTGCCAAAACCGTTACGGGTATCAGACTTCCGGCTGTCTGTGCCACAAGCTGCCTGCCTGAATAGCCCATCGCTTTGAAGATACCGTATTCCTGCCGGCGCTGTGTGATCATGGAGCGGATAATGACGAACAGAATCAGCAGAACGATCAGGATTGTCACTGCAAAAACAGTAGCAATCACGATATTTACAATGGCGGTGTACATGGATTGCGCCTCGCTCTGCTTCTTTGCGGCGTTGAACGCGCTTACAATGTTCTCACCGCATACGGCTTTAGTTTTGTCAATGAAATTGTCCACATCCGAATCGTTTATAAGATAAACATACAGGGAACGTATTTTATCTTCCGATATGGCTGAAAAACCTTCTTCCGTGAGTTCGCAGATTTCACCCCGGTTGTTGACGCTCTGCACCAGTCCCACCACGCGATAGGCATGGCTTGTGTCAGCATATGTGACGAGCACGGTTTCGCCAATACCGCAGCCGAGGCGTTCCGCCAGAGCGCTGCCAATTGCAATCTCACTGCCGGAGGAAGGATTGCGTCCTTCGTAGCAGAGGTCGCTGCGTGTCTTGGAAAAATCCTCGCATACAAAGGCAACGGCGTTTTCCTCTTCCACCTGCAACTGTACAACCGAGTAGGAGAGCACTCTTTCTGCTCCGTCAAGAGCGCCGACCGTCCGCTTCATGCTGCTGATATCGGAAGAGGATACCTGCAATATCACGTCGGGCGATTCGTCGGAAAGTGTGTTCATAAAATGGTCAGGTTCAATAATAACATTATAAAACAGGCTGCCCGAAAATGCAATGAGTATTGTCATCACAAACAGCACTACGAACAGAAGCACATTCTGCTGCGCGGAGGCTGCCATCTGCTTGAGCGTCAGCACCCAATTCACGCCGCCTGGTGTGTGGGCAATGGCGAAATGGTTCTTTCTCACGCCCTTGCCATCAGTAATTCCACGAATGGCAGTGATCGGGTGGAGCCGGCGTATTTTGCCTGACGCCAGCCATGTGAAAACCAGCGTCACGCCCGTGAGTAAAGCCACTGTCAGCAGCAGCGCCAATCCGCTGAATGCCACTTCAAAGCGGAAACCCGCCTGCAACGCCAGCACATTGACCGCCGATGGAAGCAGCGCATAGGAACCTGTCGCGCCGATTGCCGAAAAAAGCAGCGCCGTCACGGTATAGGGAAGTACGATTGCCCTGATAATGCCGCCCGATGTAAAGCCAAGTGATTTGAGCACGCCCATCTGTGCCATTTCTTCGGAAACGGTGTTTTTGATGCGGAACTGACAAAGGAAAATGCTCACAAGCAGCACAATGACCGCAAACGCCGCGAGTATCATAGTCAGCAGATTGGTTACCATCATTCGGGACTGTTTCTTTGCCTCGCGTGTAAGAGCAAACAGAACAGAGGAATGATGTTCTTCCGCAGTCTTGCGGAGATTGCTGAGCACGGTCTGATCATCTGCCCCTTGCACAGTGCGCACGGCGTAATTGACCACTTCGCTGCCCTGCAATTCATCCGCCAGCCGACTATATTGATTATCGGGTAGGAAAACGCCCATTATCTCCGCACTGGCGTTGCCGTACTGCATTTCCTGCACCACGCCCGCGACAGTATAGGTGAAATTCTTGCCGTCAATGGAGAAGGTGATGCTCCCGTTCAGCGGGTATTCCCCGAATTCCGAAATATAAAGCGGCAGATAAATCGGATTAGCTCCCGTTTCTTCACTGCGTTCAAGGCAGGACAGCTGATGAACTGTGCGTTTGTCGTCCCAATTGTAGAACATTATGTTCAGTTCAAAATCCGTGCCGCGAAAATCCTTCATTACCGCTTTTTGCAGAATTGCCTGCTGCTTTTCGAGCTGTTCCACTGATGTATTGCCGCAGACCGCGTCCGACAGCGCGGCGGAATCAGTTGCTTTGGGAATGACTATGTCTATATCCGCGCTGTGCAGTTCGTCAGACTGTCTGGCGTAGGCGGGGTCGATACGCATCGCCAGCACCGTCGCAAGATTCAGAATGAGCGACGTTATGAGAATAATGATGCCGAAGGAAAGAATCTGTTTAATGTCCTTCCTGAAAAAGTAAAGGGAAAGATGGCCGATCTGTTTCATAATGGTTTCTCCTGTCCGTTGTGATTTCATGAGAAAAAACTTACCAATTCATTTCGGCGAGGAAAGCGTTTAGCTTTTCATTGCGTTCGGTATTGTCAGGTGTGTATTCTCCCAGATGGCATTCTCCGAAAATTTTGCCGTCGCGCAGATAGATGATTCTGTTGCCGCGAAGGGCGGATTTCTTGTCGTGCGTCACCATGATAATGCTCTGTCCGTCTATGTTCAATTCTGTGAACACATCAAGCACCGCGTCGGAGTTGTTTGAATTGAGCGCGCCTGTAGGTTCGTCTGCAAAGAGCACTTCCGGACGGTTGATGACGGCGCGCACAATGCCTGCGCGCTGCGCTTCACCACCGGAAATCTGGGAGGGGAGCTTCCGCCATGTGACTTCGGGGAGATTCACCTTTTCAAATAATGCTTCGGCGCGCCGGATGATCTCCTTCTTTTTGCCCCCGATCAACAGCCCGGCGGTCAGCGCGTTGTCCATAAGGCTCATTCTGTCGAGCAGGTAAATCTGCTGAAAGACGAAGCCGCAGTGCTTTCTGCGGAACACCGCAAGTTTGTCGGCGTTATAGGAGGTTATTTCCTCACCGCAGAAGGTAATGCTTCCGGAAGTGGGTTTGTCCATGCCGGAAAGCGCATACATTAAGGTGGATTTGCCCGCGCCGGAGGAACCCATGATGACGGTGAAATCACCCTTGTGGATGTCGAGATCAAGACCGTTGATAATGCTCTGCTCAACATCGCCGCTTCGGAAGCTTTTTACTAAATGACGTGCGGAGAGAATGACGTTGTTTTTATTTTCTGTGTTTTTCATGTCTGAATGCTCCTTTTGTGGTTGTTTTCTGCGCTTAGTATAGCATGGGAATGTGGGTAGCACCACCAATAAAGGGTTGCAATCTCCGATAAATTCTGCTACGCTCCGTTGCATACGCCTAAAACACCGATAGAAAGGAACAAATCAGTCGAAAAGCTGAAAACTTCCACATTTCTTCGCGGCCAAACGCATCGACGCTATCCAAATCATATGAAATTTCACACAAGCATCCGGGATTTTAAGATAACCGTTTGTCAATCTGATTATTACAATATGGAATATTTATTATATTGGCTTCATCAATGAATATTACGTTATGTAATAGATTATGAGAGAAAAGGTCAGCGTAAAGAATCCGCGTATAATTTTGGAAAAAAGAGAACCCTTGCCGTTCTTCGGCAAGGGTTGGTCCAATAGTCGATATTTGGTTTTAAGATAAGCATCAGATAAAAGGCACATTCCACCAAAAACACTCAGAAGCATATTACAGAAAACATCAAGAATATATTCCCTGCTGCAAGAGGAAAAGGTAGAAAATCAGCAAAAACAATTGGGATCATTGCTGAAAAAAAGCGATATCAGTATTCCAATCATGAAACGGTGGCACACATTATCATGAAAACGTAAAATTGGAACAGGAACGGCTGGTTGTGATACGCAAGTTTTTTGTCCAAACAGATGGGTGGCCTCCTACTCGATTTTTTTCGTGAAATATATTACTCAACTGAAACCGTAACAGTGTCCGACTTGACGCTGTTGCCGCTGCCGTCGGTAACTTCGCAATAAACCTTCATCTCATTCCAGGAGTCGTTTGCAGTGGCATAGGTTGAAGCGTAATCATGACCCGGCCAGTATGTCCATTCAGATGAGCCCGCCTTGCTGTAGTACCACTTGTAGGTCAGGTTGCAGCCGGTTGCCTTCACCTTAAAAGCAACTCTGCTACCGGATGCCGCTTTGACATCCTCGGGCTGCTGTGTGATCTTCAAGGCTTCCGCCTTCCACACGGCATAGAGAGTGATGTTTGCGCTCACCTTGATCTTAGAGCCTGCCTTGTAATCGGCCTTTGCTGCTTTTTTGGACTTCGCCCAGCCCTCAAATGTATAGCCCTTGCGGGTGGGAACGTTCTTGCTGAGAGCCGTGGACTTGTTTGCAGTCATAACCTGATTTGCGGGAGCGTTTTCACCGCCGTTTGCGTTGTACTTAACTGTGAACTTTTTGCTTGCGCTTTTATTATTGGCGTTTTTCTTTTCGCTTACGGCATTCTCAATGGCGTTCCATGTCTTGCTGCCTGTAATGCCGTCGGCGGTCAGATTCTTATCGTTCTGGAACTGCTTGATTACCTTTGCGGTATTACTGTCATACTTGGAATTGGCATTTACCTTATAGCCGAGATAATTAAGCTCTGTCTGCAAATAAAGTACGTCGTTGCCGCTGAGAACCTTGCTGTTCTTTTTGTAGGAGAGTACCCTGCTGTACTTGACCTTGATCTTTTCGGGGTCAACTGCGGCTGTTTCAGCCTTTGATGATTCGGAATTCGCCGAAACGTCATTTGCAACTGCTGCCGATGTCTTTGAATCCGCCTTTGCGGAGCCGGAAGAAGCCTTCTTGGAGCCGTAAAGCGACTCAAAATATTTGTCTGTGGGCTGAACGACATGGCAGATGCGGCGGCCGATGCCTGTTGTCTGACCCTTGTTGAGTTCCTTCCAGGACAGCTTGTTGGCTCTGACCAGACCTCTGCCGTCGGAGTTGCCGTCGATGTATGTAACATACTCTTCATTGTATCCGAGAATTACAAAGGAATGAGCCTTGGATCTGTTGTAGGAGCAATCCTTGTTGGCAGTGGTGCGAACATACGCGCCAACCCTTACGCCCGCGTCAACGAACTGTCTGTAGGAGAATGTGCTGCCTCCGCGGATAACTACATTGGAGTGCTTGAGTGAAGACGCATTGCCGACCCATTCATTGTAAAGGGTGTTGTAAACAGCGTTTGCGTAAATGTAGCACTGCCAGCCGAATGTCGTGGAACCTGTGGTGCTGTTTTTGATATAGAATTTATTGGAGCCGTTGAGCTTGGAGCAGCCGAGAGGCGCTTTTGTCTGGCTCTTGCAGCTGCTGTTGGAATAAAGACCGACGCTGCCGTTGAAAATCTGTGTGAGCTTATTGGCAAGCTCTGTGGAAGATGTATAATCGTAGGCATTCATTTTTTTTGAATCGTTGATATGAGATGCAGCGTAAACCTGATCGAATTCATGATAAGGCACCGCAAGAGCAAGTGATGTGAATACTAATATAATTGCTGCAACTTTCTTTTTGAAACTTTTCATCATTAAATCCCTTCCCTTATGTTCATTTTTAATTGTAATGAACATCTGTCAAAGCGTTTAAGTGGTTACTGATTTGTTCCGAACAGGTAACAGCCGGTTACAACTTTTCGGTTGTTAATGTCAACTCGGTAACAAAGGTTACAAAAGATTAACATCATTATAACCCAAGAGTTCCAAATAATCAAGTCATCTGTGAATGATTCAGTCACTTGTACATTTTTGGTCTTCAATCGGCAATGCTTTTGTAGAATACACTCAAAATCGGGATGCGATATTTCACTAAAAATGCGGTAATTCTGTAAAATTGTAACTTTTTAATTGTAACAATCGCCCGTAGCTTCCAAAGTAATGTGATTATTTTTGATATTCTTAATTATTTATAGTGTTATAAACCTATAATCATTAAAAAAAGATATAACTTTACATAATCAAACACAAAAACAGCAATACAACTATAATCTGTCAAACAATTCCGGTATTTTATTGTAATAAGCCGCAAACAATAACAGCTTTTTTCAAAAACAGGAAAATGGCGGAGAATCGAGGCTTGGATATCTTCAACCGGGAACTATTTATCCACCGTCGGAAGGACAGATTTGTTTTTTGCGATTTCGGTAAACGCCCGGCTTCGCGTGCTCAAAAAATTTATATTATTTCACTTGAAGAAAAACGCTCCATGCGCTACAATAAAATGTAATAATATAATTCCGTCACTTTATCCCGGAGGGAATATACAATAAGATGAAAAGGATAAACAAAATAACAAGGCGCATTGTCAAACTCACTGCCATGCTGCTTGTGCTGACAATGCTGCCGTCATCGCTGGCGTCATGCAGCAGGGATGACGGCACTGACAAGGCGATAAGCTATTCGCTCACGGACGAGCCCAAGAATCTCGACCCGCAGATGGCTTCCGACAACAATTCACTGCTTGTGATACGCAATATCTTTGAAGGACTTACCCGTTTCGACCAGAACGGCAATATAATTCCCGGCGTGGCAGAGGACTGGAATGCCAGTCCCGATTTTACCGAATACACCTTCCGTCTGAGAAGAGACGCGGTATGGTCGGACGAGAAACACACTCCCGTCACGGCGCACGACTTCGTATTCGCGTGGCGCAGGGCGCTCGACCCCAATACAAAATCCACCACCTGCGCCGCACTGTATCCAATCAAGAACGCGAGAGCCGTCAACAGCGGCGAAATGCAGCCGGAATCCCTGGGCGTCACCGTCATAGACGACTACACGCTCAAAGTGTCGATGGAATATTCCTACGCCGAATTCGTACTGCAAACCCCGAACGCGGTTTTCATGCCGTGCAACGAGGCGTTCTTTCTCACCACCAAGGGTCATTACGGGCTGGACGACGACTACATCATCAGCAACGGACCATTCGTCCTCGCCAAGCGCGGCTGGAACCACGATAACTATGTGCGAACCGTACGCAATGAGAATTATTCCGGTTACAACAAGGTAGCTCCAAGGGTACTGTATTTCGGCATACGCAGCGCGGAAACCGACTATTTCCAGCTGCTCCAGAACGAGACTGTGGAATCGGCCGTCATTGAAACCCAAAACATAAGCAAATTGGCGGAAACCGACTACAAATACACCACCGTCACCGATACCACGTGGGGATTCCTTTTTAATGTCGAAAAGCCCGCTCTGGAGCTTCCCGCCATACGGCGTTCGCTTATGGCATGCGTCACGGACGAAGCCTGCACAGGTCCTGACGGCAGCAGCCTGATACCCTACGGCTTCGAGGCGGCAAACGATATAATACCCCCGTCAACCCACATCAACGGACAGCTCTACCGGGAACTCGCGGGGGGCGGATTCAAAGAATCATTCAGCCCCGATTCGGCACGAACCAACATGAACAAGGCGCTTGCCTCTGTCGAACTGAGACGTATGCCAAACATAACTCTGATCTGTCCCGACGACGAGCAGGTTATCACGCTCATGCAGAGCATCATGCGTTCTTGGCAGCAGTATCTTTATGTATATGTCAACATAGAACCGCTCGACATGAGTACCCTGCAATACCGAATCAATTTAGGAAATTATCAGATAGCGTTCTATCCCATTGCTCCGACGAAGGACGACCCCCTTAACACGCTCAACCGATTCACCTCCGACTATCCATCCAATCCCGCGTTTCTGAAGCACCCCGCTTATGACAAGCTGGTAACTATGGCCTCGGTGCGCAGCAATACCGAGGACATTCTGGCAGCGATGGCGGCGGCTGAAAAATATCTCAACACATATGTGATATTCTACCCGGTTTATTACGAAGTAACTTATTTTGTAATGCGACCCACCGTTTCGGGCATCTACTTTTCACCATTCGACGGCGCGGCGGATTTTGTAAACTGCAAATATGTGAAGGATTAATTCAATCATCAGTCAATTGTATTTGTCATGATAAGACGATTTGAAAAAAGGAAAGTGCGCAGCGCCAATAATGGGGTGCAGGGGGGCAAGGCTCCCTGCCAGGGGTCCGGGGGCAGCGCCACCGGCGGGGCGGTGGGGCAGCGCCCCACAAGCTCGGCGGAGCCGAGC
>ONWI01000174.1 GCA_900321515.1 uncultured Eubacteriales bacterium
ACCACTGATAGCTCAGGTCTTTTCCTGTAGCCTTGACGCTGAATGTAACTTTTTCGCCGTTTTTCGGTGAAACCGACTTCGGATGCTCTGTTATCACCAACGGAGTTTTCACGGTCAGGGAAGCTGTTTTCGATTCAGCCTTGCCGCCGCTGCCGTCGGTTACGGTGCATTTCACCTGCGTTCCGTTCCAGCTTTCCTCAGCTTTCACAGAGATGGCTGAGGAGGTCTTGTCCTTCCACAATGTCCATGAGGAATCGGATGACTTCCTGTAATACCACTGGTAGCTCAGACTGCTTCCGCTCGCATTAACGCTGAATTTTGCCTCATCCCCGGTATAGGCGGTAACCGACTTCGGATGACGTGTCACCTTCAGTTTGGGTCCGTATAATTCACTCTCCAGCGCGTTCCATGTAGCCTTGCCGCACATACCGTCACTATCCAGACTGTGATCACTCTGGAAAGCCTTGACCACAGAAGCCGTTGAAGGACCATAGCATCCGTCAACCTTAATATTGTAACCCAGACAGTAAAGACAAAGCTGCATATATAGTACGTCCGGACCTGAAAGGTTCGGATCAGAGAATTTAAGCAGGCGATTGTATGAAACCTTATATTCTTTCGGATTCATCTCACTCGGGTCTTTAACCGTCTTTCCCCTATAGACTTCATACTTCTTCCAATAAGTACTTCTCGCGTTTTCACCGCGAATATCTGCCTTGATTTCCTTTTTAGCGGGTATTTCATAATAGTAACACCAGTGATAGCCCGCCTTATATGCACCGTCCGGCGTGTTATCGACAGATTTTATGTAATTATACACGCCGCTGTAGCTCTTTTTCAGATCATATTCAAGAAATCTGAGCTGACCGTTGATCGTCATGTAATCAAGCCCGTTGCTCTCACAGTAATTGATCAGGCTTCTTTTGCGCCCGGCATGCCATTGAAACAGACCAAAGCTTGTCCCGTCATCACCGTCTTCCAAAGGGTTAAAATCCGATTCCGCCTTTACATTGGCGAGCAGTCCGCACGCCGCCGCGGTATTCAGTCCCATCTCAGACACAAAATAATTGTAGACCTGCGCTTCATTGGACAGCGTATTGTCAGCCATTGTCAACCGACCCGGCATTATCGTAAATACGATAACCAATGCCGTCAGAGCAGCAAGTACCCTCCGCGCTTTTTTTCTCATTCATATGCCTCCTCGTTTTTTAAAAAAGCTATAGAGCATTATAACATAAATCATTTGCTTTTTCAATGGTGTGAAATATTTTCTATTTATTAAAGCAAAAAAGAGACGCAGCCCGGAATAACATCCGAGACCGCGACTCTTTAGGAGCCTTTTGAATATATCTTCGCGCGCGTCCTGCTTGCGTCTTTTCCGGCTTCATCTGACAATAACCTGACTGAGCATTACGCACAAGCGGATATTCTGAAGTGACGCTGCATCTTTTTGCAAAACAATTATCCTACAGCCACAGTATTACCGGCAAGGGTAATCTTGGCTGCGCTTGATGTGAGCGACTTGCCGCTCGCGTCGGTGACAACGCATCTTACCTGCATTCCGTTCCAGCTGGAATTGGAAACAGCGGATGTGGAAGCGGTGTTGTGACCAGTCCACTTTTTCCATGAGGATTCGTCAGCCTTCTTGTAATACCACTGATAGCTCAGATTCTTGCCGCTCGCCTTGACGGTGAACTTGGCTGAATCGGAACAATTGACTGTGACGGACTTGGGCTGCTGTGTAATCTTAAGTTTGCTTGCCGACGAATTGACGGAAGCCGCTTTGGACTCTATCGCCTTCCATGTTTTGGAAGTTACAACGCCGTCAGCCTTAATGCCGTTCGCCTTCTGGAATTTCTTGACAACCGCCGCGGTTTTTTTACCGTAACTGCCGTCTGCGGTAACTTTGTAACCAAGCGTCTTCAGGCACTTCTGGAGATAAAGAACGTCTGCGCCCTTCATGGGATTGGACTTTACCTTAAGCTTGCGTGTAAAGGCTATCTGTGAATTGCCGGAAGAAGCTTTTTCTTCCGTCTTTTCGGAAACACTGATCTGCTTGCCGTCATACTGGCTGTATTTCTTCCAATAGCTGTCACGGGCGAGTGCGCCTCTGTTTTTTGACTTAACTGATCTGTTGGAGGGTATCTCGTAATTGTAGCAGAAGTAATATCCAGCATTGTAAGCGCCGTCTCCGGAATTATCTACCGACTTGAGGTAACTGTAAACCTTCTTGTAGGAATTCTTGAGCTCATAACCAAAGTAGCTGAGCTGACCCTCGACGGTCTTGTAATTCAAGCCCTTGTCCTTGCAGTAGCTGATAAGCTTGGACTTGCGGCCGGCGTGCCACTGGAAAAGGCCGTAGCTGGTGTTTCCGTCGCCGGTTTCAGAAATGTTGAATCCGGATTCGTGCTCAATGTTAGCCATAAGTCCGCAAGAGGCTGCGGTGTTGAATCCGAGTTTGCCGATAAGATAATTGTAAACCTTTGTTTCGGTTGTCTTAGCGCTGTCTGCATAAGCCTGCGTCTGCGGAACGAGTGTCGCAGCGAAAAGTATAACGAGCAACGCGGCTGTAAAACGTTTAATTCTGACCATTTGAATCATTCCTCCGTTTCGAATTCTGTCTGACTCTTTTTTCAAACGACACGTGGATTATAACACAGTTGAAACCTGTTTGTCAATATTTGTAACTAATATCGCTTATTTATTTACAAAGCTTTAACAATTGATTACGCATTTGTAACATTAATACTGCGGCTGCTGAAAGTTTTTGGTAATAATTACAACAAAATACCGGACAAAAGTTGACTTTCAACAAATGTCCGGTTTCAAAATTGTAATAATTAATTTGTAAGAATATGAAGCGCCTTCTCAAAATTCACTCCGAATCTGCTGTCTTCGCAGTCGCCGATTGTGAGTTTTATACACTCACAGGTAAAGCTCACAGCCGATTCAACAGCCTGCCCCAAAGTCTCGCCTTTGGCAAGCGCCCCTGCGCAGACCGAGGCGAAAATGTCTCCCGTTCCGTGGAATCTGCCCTCGACCTTTTCTCCCATACATAGGAAATATTCGTCATTCACGCTGTCGTAAGCCGCGGCGCCGAGTCTGCCCGGCTGCATACTGACTCCTGTCAGTATAGCCTTCGAGGTGCCGAGACCGGTAAGTCTGCGCAGTATATCCCTCAGATCGTCCCGGGTATAGCTGTCGCCTATGTAATCAATGCCCAGCATAAGACATGCCTCTGTGATATTGGGAACAATAATGTCACCCTTGCCGCAGAATTCAGCCATGCGGGCAACATATTCGGGCTTAAATCCGGAATAGAGCCGTCCGTGGTCGCCCATAACAGGATCAATGAACACAAAGCCGTCTCCCCGGAATTCGTCAATGAAATCCGAGATAATATCAAGCTGGCTGAGCGAACCAAGATATCCCGTGTAAATGCCGTCAAATTTAATTCCAGCCCGCTTCCAATGGTCGGTTATGCCCTGAATTTTGTCGGTAAGATCGCAGATTGACGGGTTTGGGAATAACGTGTGGGCAGATAGCAGAGCCGTCGGCAGTGGGCAAGCCTCCACTCCCATCGCCGATATTATCGGCAGAGCAACGGTGAGCGAACATCTGCCCACACAGGAAATATCCTGTACTGTCGCGATCCTTTTCATCAAATCAATCCTTACTGTGCTTTGATATTTGTTTGCTGTTTATTTGTTTTTTTGCTTTGTTCCTATATTATAATCGAAAAGTCCCGTTCTTGCCATCGCGGGTCTGAGCGCGGCGTAAAGCGCAACGGCTATAATAACCGTCAGTATCGCGTTGACAAATGTGGTAAGGCTCTGGAACTTGGCAAGTATCGCCGAAGCTTTAGCGTCAACTCCTAAAATATACCTCTTGTAGAAATATGACACCACAGGCTCGGCTATCACATTGAAGATCATGCCTGCGGAAGAACCTATGACCGTCCACAGGAAAACATGCTTCTGTGACTGAACGTGTCCTTCCGGCGTACGCATGGAAATTTTTCCGATTCTGTGAGCCACAAGCCCCGTGATAAGCCCTATGCAGAGCTTTAGCATAAATGTCTTGGGCGCTGAGGTGATATAAACCGGATCAAGCAGGTCGCCTATGGTCATACCAATAGCGCCGGCAATGCCTCCCGGAACTCCTCCGAATAACAGCGCCGCAAGCACACAGAATGTATTTCCCAGATGGAATGATGTATAGTCCGGTCCCGCCGGTATCTTGAACTGCAAAAACGTAAATGCCAGATAGCTCAGAGCCGCCATAATACCGACTTTTGCTATCATCAAAGCCGGATTTTTCTTATCAGCCGGATTGCTCATAATTATCAGTCTCCTTTGTTGTGAAAAAAATAATAAAAATCAATTTAACGCGTTAAATTATAGCAAGTCAATAGGATATTAATTTACAATCAGGCTATTGACTTTCCTCAATCGACTGTTATAATATTACATCATAACTGTGCATTTGAAAATACACAATTATAACTATTTTTAATATGACAGTTTAGCGTTGATACCCAGTCTTATGGGACAGTTTGGAGATGAATTATATAAGATGATATACGAGCCAATCTTTCTTGACGAAAAATCAGGGCTGCCAATGTATCGTCAGCTATATGACAGCATAAAGGAAAAAATCTGCGGCGGCTGCCCGGCGGTCGGTGAAAAAATGCCCTCGATACGTCGGATCTCGGAGGAACTCGGCGTAAGCCGCACCACAGTCGAACAGGCATATCAGCAGCTCTGCGTAGAAGGCTATCTTGTCAGCCGTCCTCAGAGCGGATATTATGTGGAGGCGGCAGTCATTGAAAAAAGCGCCGGGTCTTCAAATGAAATATCTCAAAACGAACCCGAGCCTTTGGTGAAATACGACTTCGGCAGCCGATACATCGACGCCCGTAGCTCCGATCTCGATCTGTGGCGCAAATACGTCCGTTCTGTACTCAGCCGTGAGGACATCGTTTCTTCGTACGGCCATTATCAGGGAGAACCTGAACTTCGGGTGCAGCTTGCGCGCTTCGGAAGTCTGCTGCGCGGAGTCAATTCCTCTCCGGACCGCATAGTCATCGGCGCGGGAGTGCAGCCGCTCCTGTCGCTGATCTGCGGACTGCTTGGTGAACGTGCCGGGAGGGTGGGAATTGAATATCCATGCTTTCCCCACGCGGAGAGAGTTTTCCGCGACTTCCGTCTGACCATCACCGAACTCGGTCAGGATAAGTACGGCGTAACGCCGCAGGAATTATACTCTTCAAAGATCGACGTACTTTACCTCAATCCCTCAAACACAGAAAGCTTGGGGCGTCCTATGCCGGTCAGCCGGCGTGCGCAGCTGCTCGAATGGGCTGAACGCACGGACGGACTCATCATAGAGGACGACTACAACGGCGCGCTCCGATTCAGATCGCGTCCGGTGCCTTCCATGCAGGGAATGGACGGCGGCGAACGGGTGATTTATCTCGGCTCATTCTCGAAGCTGCTCATGCCGTCGGTGCGCATAAGCTACATGGCGCTGCCACCCGCGCTGGCTGAGCTTTACCGAAGCAGGGGCGCCGCCTATAACCAGACCTCCTCCAAAATAGAACAGCTTGCGCTTGCCGAATTCATCCGTGACGGTCAAATTGAAAAACGGCTGCGCAGGCTGCGAAAGATATATTCCGAAAAGAGCGAACTGCTGATTTCACTGCTGAATGAGTATTTCGGTTCGACTGCCGGAATACGCCTTGCCGAAACCGCACTATGTGCCGAGCTGTCCGTAAGCTGCGGCAAGGACTCGCGGGAACTTGCCGCAGCCGCCCTTGCGGCCGGAGTTCGGGTAATCCCCACCGACACCGGAAAAGGTTCCGCGAAGCTGAGACTCAGCTTCGCGGGCATCGCATCGGAGGACATGCGGGAAGGAGTGCGTCTGCTTCACACAATAATCAGTCCATATTGCCGGTAGCGAACATAATTGCGGCAATGGCGGCTATCGGAGCGGTTTCCGTGCGAAGAATACGCTTTCCGAGCGTAGCGGTGTACACGTTTGCGCCGGAAGCATTCATCAGCGCGTCGGCTTCCGACGGGTCAAATCCGCCTTCCGGACCTATTACAATGGCTATATCGTTCAGTTTTTCCGATTTGAATTTTTCCGTGACTGATGACAAAGGCTCTCCCCCGCATTCGTAAAAGAATATCACCGCCTGATGCTTCCTTATATCATCCAGCATTTCCGGGAAGGTGGTCATCGCGCCGACTGTGGGTATTATTCCCCTTCCGCACTGCTTTGCGGCTGAAACAGCCTGCTTCTGATAGCGCTCCCGCTTCTTTGCTGCGGACTTTGCGTCGGGGCGTGAAACCGAACGGTGCATGAGCACCGGAACTATTTCACACACGCCCAGCTCAATAGTCTTTTCTATTATAAATTCCATTTTATCACCCTTGGGAAGTCCCTGATAAAGCGTTATTTTTATGGAAGGCTCACTCTCGGTTACTACCTTTTCCTTAACGAGCAGTTCAACCGTACCGTCGTAAACGCCGGTTATCTCGCAGAATAAATCATAACCCAGCCCCCCGCAGACTGTCAGGCACTCCCCCGGCTTCATTCTCAGCGACTTAGAGATATGCACGGCGTCCTGACCTGTTACGGTTATGCTGTCACCGGGTTGCCTATCAATATTTTCAATAAAAAATCGCGGCATGTTGATTGCCTCCTGTCAAAACAAGGGATTGACTTCACGCCTCACCGACCGTCAGTCAATCCCTTTCTCTGAAAATTATGATTCCGCCAGCTCTGGCAAATTCGGCTTGACAACTACGCTGTTGACGCCGTCCTTTTCCTCCGCGGTGACAATTATCTCACCCGGAAGTTCTCCGGCAGTCTCAATTACAAGGTTTGCCAGCTTATCTTCCACTTCCTTGCGGATAATATTGCGCAGATCGCGTGCGGACGCTTCGCCGCCCAGGGCGCTGACCGTCATCAGTTCCACGGCGCTGTCGTCAATAATCAGCTTAACATTCCTCTCCGCCATGGAATCTATATATTCTCTCATCAGCAGACGGCAGATCCTGCGGTAGTCATTCTGGTCAAGCTGACGGAATACAACGATTTCATCCACGCGGGCCAGAAATTCCGGACGCAGGAATTCCTTCAGACCGGACATAGCCTTCTCGCGGGAGATGTCGTCGGAGGTCTTGTTGAATCCCAGGGAGCCACCCTGACGATTGCTTCCGGCATTCGATGTCATAATGATAACAGTGTTCTCAAAGCTGACTGAACGCCCCTGAGAATCGTTTATCCTGCCTTCGTCGAGTATCTGGAGAAGAATGTTCATCACATCGGGATGCGCCTTTTCTATCTCATCAAAGAGCAATACGGAATAGGGTTTGCGGCGCACCTTCTCGGTAAGCTGTCCCGCCTCATCATAGCCGACATATCCGGGAGGCGAACCGATAATCTTGCTCACAGAATGCTTCTCCATAAATTCGCTCATATCCAGCCTGATAAGCGTTTCGGGCGAATCAAAGAGCTCGTTTGCCAGCACCTTGACAAGCTCTGTCTTGCCGACGCCGGTGGGACCGACAAAGATAAATGACGCGGGACGGCGGCGGGGCGAAATCTGTGCACGGTTTCGGCGAATCGCCGCGGCAACCAGCCTGGTTGCTTCCTCCTGGCCGATCACCTTTTCGTTGAGCTTATCCTCGAGTGAGGTGAGCTTTTTGAATTCGTTTTCCTCCACACGGGACGCCTGTATACCTGTCCACAGCTCAATAACCCTGGCAAGATCGGATTCGGTCACCTGTCCGCCCATCGCCTCCGGCTCAATCTCGGAGAGGCGCTTTTTTATCTTAAGCTCTTCTGTGCGAAGCTCAGCTATCCGTTCGTAATGTTTTTCTGATGTATCCTCGGTGTCGGACTGAAGCTTGTCGCTTTCGTCGAGCACTCCGCGCAGTTTTATGTTCAGCTCATCGAATTCCGCCATAGCCTTGTTACCGAGTGAAGCGCATGCGCAGGCTTCGTCAAGAAGGTCTATCGCCTTGTCGGGCAGGAAGCGGTCGTTGATGTACCGTTCGGAAAGAATGACGGCACGTTTCACCAGCCAGTCGCTGATTTTGACGCGATGATGCACTTCATAATACCCCTTGATGCCCAGGAGTATGTCCACCGTGTCGTCAATACTTGGCTCGCTGACATTCACAGGCTGAAATCTGCGTTCGAGCGCCGAATCCTTTTCAATATGCTTGCGGTATTCGTTAAATGTTGTGGCGCCTATTACCTGAAGCTCACCCCTGGAAAGCGCCGGCTTGAGTATGTTCGCGGCATTCATCGAGCCTTCCGCGTCGCCCGCTCCGACTATGCTGTGAACTTCATCTATGAAAAGTATCACATTGCCGGCATTTTTGATGTCGTCAATAAGGCCCTTCATACGGCTCTCAAACTGTCCCCTGAACTGCGTGCCGGCGACAAGCGAAGTCAGGTCGAGACGGTGTATTTCCTTATTGGCAAGCCTGAGCGGAACCTCGCCCGACGCTATTCTGAGGGCGAGACCCTCGGCTATGGCGGTCTTGCCGACTCCCGGTTCGCCGATAAGGCACGGGTTGTTCTTGCTCTTGCGGCAGAGTATCTGAATGACTCGGTTTATTTCCTTATCCCTGCCTATGATGGCGTCGATCCTGCCTTCGCGCGCCTTCTTGGTGAGATCCTCACAGTAATCTCCGAGGAAACGGCGCTTGTTTGAGTTTTTGCCGCGCTTGCGCTTTTTGGGCTGTCCGTCGGCAAACTGTGCGCCGCCCATCTCAAAGCTGCTGCCGAAAAGATTCCTGAAAGGATTAAAAAGCCCTCCGCTCTCTTCGCTGCCGCCTTCATCATCGGACGCCTCGTCGTCTGATTCCTCCGGACTCTCCGTCTTTTCAGCCAGCGCGCTGCTGTCATCGGCCGAATCAGTCAGGGCAGGGACTTCGGATTCGTCATCGTCGTTCCCATCGTCTTCCCCATCATACTCTTCATCGTCGTCATATTCTTCATCGCCGTCATCAAGACCTGGCATTACTTCGTCAAACATTGCCGAAAATGGCAGTTCTCCGTTTTCAGCGGCTTGAGCCATCTGCTCCTCCATATCCTCAATCATGTCGGCATTGAGACCGAATTGCTTTATCATATCTTCTATATTGGGAAGCCCTATCTTTCTGGCACATGTAAAACAATATCCCGCGGTTCTGCCGGGATGGGCTGAATCGGTGGCAAAAACCACCGCCTGTCTTTTTTTGCATATCGAACAAAGAGGCATATATCCTCGCACTTCCTTTCATCCACACGCCGTACACGGCGGTAAAAAACACTCTGCTCCGTCGGAGCAGAGGCTTACATATAAAATTCATCTGTATTTGAAAAATAATTCGTCAGAATTCATGCGATATCCTTCTGTGACTTCGCCTTTTTGAGCTTCTCCTTTTCAAAGTCGATAATTCCCGAAACATGTTCACCGCGGAGAATCCTGAGTCCCATGCGGAAATACATCCCCAGCGCGACGAGCATTATCACAGCGGCAAACAGCGCTATAGACGGTACGAGAACATTGAGATTTGCGTCGGGAGCAAAAATATTCAGAGAAACTATGGCTATCATGCAGGCATAGAATACTACCGTGGCAATCTTGCCCCACCATTTTGCTTTAACCAGCTTTCTGCCCTTTTTGACAATGATAAATCCGCCAACAGCCATGAGAAGCTCCTTGATAAACATGATTCCGAGGGCGAGCGTTATCCACGGATAGTTCTTATGATAAACAAACCACATGCTGATAACCACAGCTCCGAGAGTCAGTTTGTCTGCAATGGGGTCAAGTATCTTGCCCAGCTCAGTCTCCTGATGGAGCTTGCGGGCAAGAAATCCGTCAAACATATCCGAAAGACCCGACAGCACCAAAACGATTCCAGCATAAGGATAATACTGGGGTCCCATTACAAAGAAAACGCAGAAAAACGGTATCATTACTATACGGAAAGCCGAAAGCGTATTTGGAATATTCATGAGAATTTACACCCCATTCAAATAAGAAAACTACAAATTACGCCGTAAGTCCTTCTCCTAAAAACAGCATTATAAGATTATTCTCATTGAAGAGTTTAAATATAAACGACTGAGAATAAAGCTCCGGACGGAAAAGAATAAAGTCAGGCAGCACAGGTCCTACAAGCTGAATCATAGAAAGAATGATAAGGAATATCACAACTACCTTCCCGGCGCCAAGCACCATGCCGTTGGTCGGAGATACCGCGGCGCGGTCGGGATTGTAAAAATAGGCTTCTATAGTGGGATAAAACGCCCTGAAGAGACGATAGCAGCCCGCAAAAGCAATGGCAAAGAACAATGCTCTCACAACGCCGTCTATCACTGGTCTGGCTATAATATCCACGATTTCTCCCGTTGCGGTAGAGAGATCACCCGCAAGCAGCTTATTTATCTGATTAAGATTGTCTCCGGAGATGGTATGATAAATCCTTGCCCCGTTGTTAACCATTGTGGGCATACCGGACATAATTCTCTCTATCGAATTCATACTGGTATCAACGTCTGCCGATGTGGTAACCAGCGTCTCCACCCTATCGACTATAACGGGACGGAAAAAATTAGAGTAACAGAAATTCCCGAGAAAAACGCCTATGGGAACAGCCACAAAGGCGGATGCCGCAAACATAAGCGATTCCACCGCGTTCTTAAGCTGTGTTTTAACAGCGCACCTTTTGAACATATACATAAAGAAAAAGATTGTAGCCGCGTCAAGTAGTATTCCCAACAATGCAATTAACTCCCTTCAGGGTGAATATTTTTACGAACGAAAAAAACAGTATAAAAGACCTTCATGTTATGATAACACAAAAACCCGGCAATAACAACCTCGTTTAAATAAAATTAACAAATTTAACCCATCGAGTTCAACCGACCCGGTTCAGATACATTACGCCCTTAGCCAGCAGACTTCCCCCAGAAGTAAATATCGACTGACAGTCCGCCTGAACATCAAACTTCCCCAGCAGCTTGCCCTTGTAATTATAGCAGCTGACTCCCGACTGATACAAAAGACTGATGCGCCCGTCCTCTAAATCCACATACGGAGAAGTTATATCGGTTTCGATATGGGCTCTTTCCGCACAGTCATCACCGATAACCACAACCGACGAATTTCTGCCGTCGGAATGAGCCGAGAAGACCAGCGCAAGTTCTCCGTCTTCGCTGATATCGTAGCTGTTGAGCACCCTTCCGTCATACCCGTATATTTTATTATCCTTGTCATTTTTTATGGAAATATACGCGGCGAGGTCGTCGCCTACCACAACAAGCCGGGAATTGCCGTCAAAGGCTATGTCGGTAATAAGCGTGTCCGCAAAAGTGTATTCCTTTAGATTTTCCTTTGCGCCCACGCGCTGAAGTATGACTGTAGAGACCAGATTTCCATTCTGAGCCGAAAGTCCGCATATCGCCACATATTTACCGGAAGGACTTACCGACACATCGGAAATCTTATAGCTCACCGACTTCCATTTGTGAAGCGTCTTGCCGTCTGGAGACAGTACAATCAGCCTTGCGTTGTTGGTTTCGCTTTTGGTTACCAGAGCGAACACTCCCGAACGTGACACGTCGGCGCAAATAATTGATTCGTTCGTCTCACCGCTGCATTTTTCCTCCGCAAGAGTCCTCAGCGAATAATCCTTGCCCAGGCTGTCAAATAGCAGGATATATCCGCAGGAGGTTTCCATTGCCGGGGACGCAAGAAGATGACCTTCCGAAGTCACCGTCCTCCCCTTGCCGTCCAGGACAAGGCATTTGGAGGTGGTGAGAACCGCCGTTCCACTGGATACTCCCGAAACGGATATAATGCGGCCTCCGGTGATATCCACAGGGAAACCATCCCCTGACGCGTGGATAAAGGCATATTTGTTCCTGTAGCCCTCAACCAGAGCCGACGGTCTGAGATCCGCCCCCACCGCCACAAGCAGCAGAAGAGACAGCAAGGCGGCTGCAACAACCGCTGCGTTTACCACGAGCTTGATATCATCGCTGCCCGGTAAAAAGCGCATTGTCCTGCTGATCTTACCCGAATCCGCTGCCTTCTTTTTTGCCTTTGCAGACTTTGCTGACTTTGCTGTCTTATCCGCCTTAGATGCCTTAGGTCCCTTCGCACCATCCGCAGCCTTTGCGGTCTTTGCGGCATTACCTGTTTTTTTTCTCGCGGCGCCGTCCTTTGATTTTTTTTTGATATTCACATCATCGGCCATTCTCCATATCCCTCCTGTAAAGATACCACCTTAAAATTAACATATTATAAACTTATCATAGCAACTCACAAGAGTCAATTGATATTATAGCATATATTTCCGGCTAATACAATACCTTATTAAGATATAATCCGCAGGCAGCGGCAGTAAAGCCCGCGTTATTCCTGTCCCCTGACGCAATTATCGAAGGGATAGAACCTGCCGGCAGTCTTCCCGCCGAAATCTGAAGCAGGGTTCCAACCATAATCCGCACCATATTGTAAAGAAAGCCATCGGCTGTCACGGTGAATTCCACCACCCTGTCATCAAACGGATACCTGCCGACTTCACATTGCGTCACAGTGCGCACCTTGTCCGCGACGTCGCTGTTCGCCGCACAAAAGGCGGAGAAATCGAATGTTCCGATATAATCACGGGCCTGACCGTTCATAAAGTCCGGGTCCAGCGGGTATTTGTACCAAAGCGCGCGAGAGTGCCAGAACGGATCGCGCAGCGGCGTATTCAGAATAAGATAACGGTACTGCTTTCCCTTGCAGCTGTATCGGGCATGAAAGCCGTCGGGGGTCTGGCAGCATTCCATCGCGGCAATATCCGGCGGCAGTTTCGCATTGAGCGCCAGCGGAAGCTTATCGCAGGGAATCATGCTTTCCGTGTGGAAGCTCACGCAAAATTCATTTGCGTGTACTCCGCTGTCCGTTCGGCTGCATCCTACAATGGGGACATTTTCCTTCAGAATCTCCCTGAGCGCCGTCTGAAAGACCGACTGCACCGTGCGCAGGTCATTCTGAACCTGCCAGCCGCAGAACCGGCTGCCGTCGTATCTGATTTTAACCATAAGATTACGCATAATTACCCGCCTTCCGGTGATTTATTTCAATTTTATATTCAGATAAGCAAAATGTCAAGCAGGTGCAAGCAAAAAAACAATCGTCTCAGTCGGCAAATTATTATGCCGACTGAGACGATTGTAATCATTTGGGTTGTTAAGTTGTGGTAGAGGAAGATGCCGAAGTGGAAGCCGAAGTTTCGGATGACTTTGCAGTTGTAGTATCCGATGGCTTTCCATTCGTAGTTTCCGACGGCTTAACAGTCGTAGTTGAATCGCTGGATTGCGATGATTCTGTGTGAATCTCATTAAAATACGGATTGTTTTTTGCCCATTTGTCAGACGGATCCCAGCCGCTGTAGATAGGATCGCTTTTTCTTTTAGGCGGTTTAAAACCATAAGGTCCCTTTTCATTGACAATCGAAACGGGCGTACCCTTTGGCGCGTTGTCGTAGATCCATTTGCAATCGCGCACACACATTCTGATACATCCCATCGAAACCGCGCGACCGAGCTTATCGTACTCATCATCTTTTAATGTGGAAGGATCCTCCGTCAAAAAAGGAGTGGAATGAAATAATATATTCCCTCCGATTCTGGAGCAAAACTGACCGTAGACTTCACCCTGAAGCAGTCGCCAGCGATATTTGGAGCCAATGGCGTATTCACCTGTCGGCGTTGGCGAATAAGGCGCGCCGCTGGAGCATGTGCACTGTTTGACAATTACGCCCTTGTTTCCTTTGGAATCCGCTCGATAAACAATCACAGACTGGGACTTGAGATAAACCACGATTATATACGGGGAATCGCTCTTGGGCTTATCCTTTCTGGGTTCTGTTGCGGAGGTCTGAGTGGCGGAAGTTTCGACCGGCTGAGACGCAGACGTCTGTGTATTACTCTTCTTGTCGCTATCTGACACATGAACTTCTGGTGACGGAACAAGTACAGCGTTACTTACCGAAACAGTCTCAAACGCATTGGCAGCGAACAAATTTACAATAATTATCAACAGATATGCCGCTGCAAGGCAAATGACGCCTTTGTATCGTCTGAAAAACATCCTTTCACCTCATCAGACATTATTAAAGTACGGGTTGCCATCGTTCCATTTATCCGAAGGATCCCATCCTCTGTATCTCGAGGCGGTTTTGCGTTTCGGAACACCAGGACCTGCCGGTCCGCTGTCGTTCACAACCCTTACGTCGGTACCTATGGCGCAGTTGTCATAAATCCACTTGCAGTCGCGCACGCACATTCTGATACAGCCCTTCGACGCAGGAGTGCCGAGCTTGTCATACTCCTCGTTCTCCAGTGTGGAGGCGTCCCTCTCATAATACGGAACCGAATGGAAAAGATAATCGTTGCCTATGGAGCTGTTAAACTGCCCGTAAACATTTCCGACAAGCCTGCGCCAGCGGTATTTGGCGCGGATGCGATACTTGCCCGTGCGGGTAGGACTTGATTTTTTCCCCGTAGAGCAGGTAAATACCTTTACGCTCTTGGTGTAATCATCGTTCTTATCCTTGCCGTATACCACAACAGACTGACTGCCCTTATAGACAACTATGAAGTACTTTGCGGAATGTTCAGTCGGCTGAATCGACATGATAAGCTTATCTTCGGCTTTTGTGGTCGTGGTGGAAGGGGCAGTTTCTTTTTTGGTGCTGCTTTTTGAAGTGGTGCTCTTTGCTGTGGTAGCGTCCGAACCTTCGTCCTTGATTCGGCAGCATGTTTTCAGAACCCATCCTCGTTTATCCTTGTCAAGCCCAATCTCGCACCATTCCTTGCCGTCGCTGTTTTTCTTTACGGAAAAAAGCCTGTAGACTTTGCCGCGTGAAGTCCGTGTGATGATACTGTAATTCATGCCCGGTCCCGAACGAATATTGACGGGGGAAACACTTATCTCCACGCTTTTGCCGCCGGCATTCGTCTTGGTCTTTGTAGTAGTTTTTGCTGTTGTTTTCTTTGTAGTGGTCTTTGCCGTAGTGGTCTTGGCTGTCGTTCTCTTTGTAGTGGTCTTTGCCGTAGTG